>CABSMD010000136.1 GCA_902478725.1 uncultured Clostridia bacterium | reverse complement strand
GGACAGCAAAAGGCAGGAGACAGAATATACCTATCCGCGGGAGTCCTGGCTGGGCGACATTGAGGTAATGACAGCGCACGAACGGGAGGATGGGGAAGGCTTTGCATTGGCTGCCAAGGGCGCACACAACAATGAAAGCCACAACCACAATGATGTAGGGCAGTTTATGGTATATTACGGCGGCAAGCCGGTTTTGATTGATATGAGCGTGGGCGCATACACAAAAAAAACCTTCAGTCCGCAAAGGTACGAGATTTTTACCATGCAGTCCGCGTATCACAACCTGCCAACCATCAACGGCGTGATGCAGAAGGACGGCAGAAAATATGCGGCCAGAGTGTTGGATTATCAATGCAATGCGTCGGAAACCCGCCTGCTTGTCTCACTCAAAGACGCTTACCCGCCGGAGGCGGGGATAGAATCCTGGGAACGGGAATTTAAACTGAACCGTAAAGAAAGCTATGTTATGGTTACGGATACGTTTGCGTTCGCAGATGAACCGGGTGATATTTGTTGGAATCTGATTTCCTGTTGCCAGCCGGATCTTGCAGATGGGCGCATCGGGGAGTGCCGGGTTCGATATGATGGTTGCCCGGTCACGGCATCGGCTGAGGAAATCAGGGGCGATGATGTTTTTATGAAAAAATGGGGTGGACCGGTTTATCGGACCTGCCTGCAAATGAACGGGAAAACACAAAAGGGAAGGTTTTCACTGAAGATCGAACCGGCAGAATAATACTAGATTAATGTTTGAAAAGGAGATGCAACGGTGTTAGAGCAGTTAAGAAACCAGTCGTTTACAGTCCGGTGCGGACAGAATTTTAATATTTTTCCCCGTTATGGCCAAAAGGAATGGAAAATGGTCGATCTGCAGCTGAAAAACAGCTTTATAGCCTGTGCAGACAGGATTCTGGAACAGGAGATCCCGGCTCTACCGGCGACCCTGTATATCGATTTTCAACGGACGGGCAACCGCTCACGGTTTGAAACGAGGAACCAGCAGAGGATGGACAGCGTATATATTCTGGCTCTTGCTGAATGTATGGATGGGAAAGGGAAATACACGGACAAGCTGGTTGACTACATTTGGGCGATTTGTGAGCAGACAAGCTGGGTCGTTCCGGCACACAACAACCACGAAAACCGATCAGACCGCCCTTATGCACTTCCAAACCCGCCAGCCGGCGTGACGGTTGACCTGATGAGTGCCATGATGGGGGCGACGCTCTCCTGTGTTTATTACATTGCCAAGGAAGCGCTTGACCGCGTTTCTCCCATCGTGGCCAGGCGCATGGAATCCGAGGTGCGCGCCCGGGTTATCGATCCGGTGATGCAGACGGACGGTTTTGGCTGGATGGGATTGTCCGGCAGGGGAAGAATCAACAACTGGAATCCATGGATCATCAGCAATGTGCTGACCTGCGCCCTTTTCCTGCTCGATGATACGGAATACGTGGAGTCTATTATACTAAAATCCCTGCGTGTACTGGATCAATTTATTGGTATCTACCATGCAGACGGCGGCTGTGACGAGGGACCGGGTTACTGGAACGCCGCCGGCGGCGCGCTGTTTGACGCGCTGGATCTGATGTTCCGGGCAACCGATGGAGCAATCGATGTTTACGCAGAACCGCTGATTCGGAATATCGGGGATTACATCCGCAAGGCGCATCTAAATGGTAAATGCTTTGCCAACTTTGGTGACAACGGCTATGAACTGTCGTTTGGAAGCGGTAACATCTACCGTATGGCTGAGGCAACCAAAAATGAACCGCTGCGCCAGTTTGCTCTCTACATGATTACAAATACGCGAAAGGATTGGTTCTCTTCAAAGGGGCTGGTGCCATGGAAGGGATTTTCTACCCAGTTCAGTATCCGCATTTTATATGATATCTTCGATTACCCGTTCTTTTTGGGAAAGGATATTTCCGATCTCTACGACAAGGACTGCTGGATGCCGGGGATTCAGGTCATGGTAGCGCATGAACGGGAGGATGGAGGCGGCCTCATTCTAGCCGCAAAGGGTGCGCATAATGACGAAAGCCACAACCACAACGATGTCGGACAGTTCATGGTATATCACGACGGGAAGCCTGTGCTGATCGATATGGGGGTTGGTGCCTATACCAAAAAGACCTTCAGTCCGCAGCGGTACGAGATTTTTACCATGCAGTCTGGGTATCACAATCTACCTACCATCAACGGGGTCATGCAAAAGGACGGTAGGGAATATGCGGCCAGAGTACTGGAGTATACTTGCGATGGGGCAGATACCAGCCTTTTGATTTCTTTGAAGGACGCCTATCCGTCAAAAGCCGGGATCGGATCATGGGAACGGCATTTTGTTCTGAATCGTACGGAATCCTGTGTGACGGTGACTGACACGTTTTCATTCGCAGATGGTCCCGGCGGGGCTTGCTGGAACCTGATCACCTGCCGCAAGCCGGAGCTGGGGGATGGATTGATCCGAATCGCCGATTGCAAAATTGTATACAGCGGCTGTCCGGTTACTGTTTCGGTGGAAGAGATTGATTTTGACGAGGACTTGAGAAGGAAGTGGGGTGGTTTTCTTTACCGTATTGTTCTTTGTATGACTGAAAAAAGGAGAGAGGGTAGTTTCACGGTAAAAATATCATCTGAGAAATAATTTGTAATCCTATGAAAAATGTGGTATACTTATAGCGAACGTTAGTTTAGGGATTTTCCAATTCCTGCGAATTAACGAATATTTGATAAAGCGAGGACAATGAATGGAACGCGTATCATTCGAGGAACTGGAATTATCCAGAGAGGTATTAAAAGCAGTAAAAGAGATTGGATTTGAGGAGACCACTGCCATACAGAGTACGGCGATCCCACTGATTATGGAGGGACGTGACGTGATTGGCCAGTCCCAGACGGGCACGGGAAAGACGGCGGCTTTCGGCTTGCCTGCAATCGAACTTTCCGATCCAAAGAAGCGCTGCTTGCAGGTTCTGGCACTCTGCCCCACGCGGGAGCTTGCGGTACAGGCCTGTGAGGAGATTGGGCGGTTTGCCAAATACAAGCGGGGATTGAGTTGTGTCCCTATTTATGGGGGACAGCCGATCGACCGGCAGATCAAGGCTCTAAGACAAGGCGCACAGATTGTAATTGGTACCCCGGGAAGGGTGATGGATCACATCCGCCGCGGGACATTAAAGCTAGACCAGGTATTTATGGTTATTTTGGACGAGGCGGACGAGATGCTGAACATGGGCTTCCGTGACGATATCGAGACCATTTTAAAGGATGTTCCAAAGGAGCGGCAGACCACACTGTTTTCCGCCACAATGTCAAAGGAGATCATGGGGATTGCCAAACGCTACCAGAATAAGCCGGAGCTTGTTAAGGTTGTTCACCAGCAGCTGACGGTGCCAAGCATTGAACAGTATTATATTGAGCTTCCATCCTCCAAACGTCCAGAGGTTTTGGGCAGGATAATTGACCTGTACGATTTTCATCTGTCCATTGTGTTTTGCAACACCAAGCGGCAGGTGGATGAGCTGGTCAGCGACCTGCAGTTCCGTGGCTATCTGGCAGAGGGACTGCATGGCGACATGAAGCAGCAAACCAGGACGCAGGTGATGGACCGCTTCAAAAAGGGCAGGGTGGATATTCTGGTTGCGACCGATGTCGCGGCGCGCGGTATCGATGTGGACGACGTGGACGCGGTGTTCAACTATGACATTCCGCAGGATATTGAGTATTATGTCCATCGCATCGGCAGAACCGGGCGCGCCGGGCGCTCGGGTCAGGCATTTACCTTCGTTTCCGGGCGGCGGCAGATGATGGAGCTTAAGGACATTCAGCGGTATGCCAAGACCAGAATTAACAGAAAACCTGTTCCAACGCTTGACGAGCTGGAAGAGCTTAAAACGAACAAGCTGATAAGCGAGATTGAACAGGTAATTGAAAACGGGGATTTGGAGCGATATTACGGCGCGATCGACCAGATGACCGAAGGGGAAATGACCTCGGTCGATATTGCGGCTGCGTTGATGAAGATGACGTTGGAAAAGGACAACCCAAAGCCGGATGCCGATGAATTTGCCGATACCGGCGCGGAGCCCGGTATGGTGAGACTGTTTATCAATATTGGCAAAAACCACGGCGTTGACCCGCGCCACATCGTCGGAGCGATCGCGGGCGAGTCGGGTCTGCCGGGTAAGGCGATTGGCAGCATCGACATCTATGACAAGTATACCTTTGTCGAGGTGCCAAAGGAAAACGCCAAGCAGGTATTGAAAATTATGAAAAACTGTAAGATTAAGGGGAAAAGCATCAACATCGAAAAGGCGGGCGCAAGGCCCAGGTAGACGGAGGTAATGCATGAAGGAATCGAAAAAAGCAGGTGAATCTTATACAGAAATGTCTCAGCTGGTATTGCCCAATGATACCAATTTATTGGGTAATTTACTGGGAGGACAGCTTATGCACTGGATCGACATCGTAGGCGCGATGGTGGCAAGCCGCCATTCCAACCAAAAGGTGGCCACCGTATCGATGGATGGGCTGGATTTCCGCCATCCCATCCGGCAGGGAGAGCTGGTTCTGTTAAAGGCCACCCTGATCTGGGTGGGAAATACCTCGATGCAGGTTGCGGTAGAGGTATATGCAGAGAATATGTTAAGCGGGAAGCAGATGCTGACCAACGTGGCCAAGATCACCTTTGTTGCGCTGGACGATAACGAAAGGCCTACCAAGGTACCAAAATTGGAGATTGAGACGTCTTTGCAGCAGGAGCGCTTTGACCGGGCACAGGCCCGTCATGATAAAATAAAGAAAAAGCGGGAGGTTTCCAATGATAACAATTGAACTGGAAAATGGGAAGAAGATCACGGCGAAATTATATCCGGACTATGCGCCGAACACGGTGAAGAATTTTTTAAGCCTTGCCAGAAGCGGCTTTTATGATGGACTTATCTTTCACAGGGTAATCCCTGGTTTTATGATACAGGGCGGTTGTCCGGACGGCACCGGTATGGGCGGCCCTGGATATTCAATCCGGGGAGAGTTTTCAAAAAACGGCATCAATAATCCCCTGCTGCATAAGCGAGGCGTACTGTCGATGGCGCGGGCGATGAGCCCTGACAGCGCAGGTTCTCAGTTCTTTATCATGCATGCGGACGCGCCCCACCTGGACGGGCAGTATGCGGCGTTTGGCGAGGTGATAGAAGGCATGGAAGCAGTAGACGAAATTGCTTCTTGTGAGACCGATTACAACGATCGTCCTCTGACGGAGCAAAAAATTAAAACGATTACGGTATCCGATGACGAATTGGCTGACGAGCCGGAAAAGCTTTCATAAAGAACACAGCAGCCGCCTATTTTATAGGCGGTTTTTTGTATGTTAATAAGGGTTTTGTGACAGGATAAAGGTATCTTATAAATGGCAGGGAACCCTATGAATATAAAATGGCTTAGAATTGCGGCTATCCTAATTATCTCAATTGTAATTTCGGTCTTTTTGATTTTTCGCATAGACGCGGTTTTGGCCGCAGTTGCCCAATTTTTTGGATATCTGAGACCTTTTTTGATTGGAATCGTGGTAGCGTTCGTATTAAACAAACCGTATTTGCATATGCGCCGCTTTTTTGGAAAACTTTTTAAAAAGGATGAGCATGGTAAGGCAGTGGTGGTAAGCGCAGTGCTTACGGTTTACGTTTTGTTTTCGGCCTGTGTGGTTGCCATATGCTTCTATGTCATTCCGCAATTGGTCAATAGTGTCACTCAGTTTATCAATAACTTAGATGGCTACTACCAAAATATCAGATCATTTTTTGAGGCGCACACCTCTTTTACAGACAGCACTTTGTGGAAGGAATTGGGGATTGAACAGAAGCTGCAGGATTTTACGCAGACGCTGCCAAACGCCTTAGCGGGCATATTCACCCATGTTTACCGCTTCACAAGCGACTTTGTCAGGATAACCGCTGACTCACTGTTTGGATTTATCATCTCGCTCTACTTGCTGCTTGACAAAAGGAAATGGAAGGAACAGCTCAAAAAGGTACTCAAGATTACCTTTTCGGATAAAACGTACCGGAAGATAGTCGAATTCCTGCGCCTTGCTTCCCGTACCTTTTCCAGCTTCATTGGAGGACAGGTGACCGATACCTTGATTTTGGGGGTACTTTGTTTTCTTGGTATGACGATTCTTCGGCTGGAATATCCCGTCCTCATCAGTACGGTGATTGCAGTCACCAATCTGATTCCGATCATTGGCCCGTTTATCGGCTCGATCCCCTCCATTTTGCTCCTGCTGCTGACCAATCCAATTCACGCGCTCTGGTTTGCTATCTTTATTTTAATTCTGCAGCAGGTTGAGTCGAACCTGATTTATCCGCGCATTGTAGGGAACTCGGTGGGATTGCCGACGCTTTGGGTACTGTTTGCTGTCTTGCTGGGCGGCAGTTATTTTGGTATCGTGGGGATGATCCTGGGAATTCCGGTCATGTCGGTTCTATATGAGCTTGCCTCGGGTTGGATCAACGACAGGTATCGACGGGTCAACGGGGATGAGGAAGAGGAGGACAACAGTGCGGTATCCGACTAAAACAAAAAACGGTCTCCTGCCATGGGCGCAGAAGGCCGTTTCCCCTTTCAGGCTTCCCTTTTATACTTTCTTCTGGTAGCCATTCCCCCCCGGATGTGCCGGACAGATTTATTCTCCAGCAGGACATTTTTAACTGCCTCACTTAGGGGCCTGTTGATTCGCTCGAGACGTTCGGTTACATCTTTATGTACGGTAGATTTGGAGATTCCAAATTTTTTCGCGGTATCACGTACTGTAGCTTTGTTATCCAGGATGTACTCTGCCAATTGTATGGTTCTTTCCTCAATGTGTGCTTTCACCTATAGAGCCTCCTTTGCTGCAAACTACCAGCATTTTCACACCAATTCATGGTTTTTGCTTATTGCCTCTATAAATTTATATGCACAAATTAAGATTCTA
>CABSMD010000135.1 GCA_902478725.1 uncultured Clostridia bacterium | reverse complement strand
GTTGACGAAATAGCATCCTTAAGTTGGTTGATAATCCTATCTATATACGGTATGATATTGTCATAATATAAAAGAGGGGGAAAAAGACCATGGCAATAGGTAATATGATTTATAAGTTAAGAACGACTGCAGGCATGTCTCAGGAACAATTTTCCGATTTGTTCGGAATATCACGCCAATCCGTACAAAAGTGGGAGAATGGTACATCAATGCCAGAGATGGATAAAATCATTAAAATAGCAAAATATTTTGACATCTCTATTGACTCTTTGGTGTTAGAAAGCGATAGGCGTATTAGGGAAGAGTTGAAGTATAACAAAGAAATAAAGCCTAAATATGTAAATATGCATGATTGGGAAGAATATTCGGCCAACCTGTTAACAGAATACAGTCAATCTATTGATGAAGGTCTTGATTTAAAGGTATATAAAGAGACGTTTGCTGCGGTTTCACGGCTTCCAAAGGATGAAATCAAAAAGAAGCTTGGTGATATTCTGTTTGAAGCGGCATTAAATGCAAAGCAGTCACAAGAGTATAAATACACGGAGCCTTCTGATCTTGAAGAAATTCAAGGATTGAGAAGGCGGTACACCGTTCAAACAAAAAAAATCGATATTCCATCTCTTGAAAAAAAGCTCCACGGCGCTTGGATGGGGAGAGTTTGCGGATGCCTTTTAGGAAAAACGGTAGAAGGTATCAAAACAGATGTTACATCCATTCTTGAAAGAAACAAAAAACTGGCCGATGTATAGATATATTTATCGAACCGATCTGACAGATGAAATCTGTGAAAAGTACAAATTCAGATTTGCCGGCAGAGTTTATGCAGATAACATAGACGGTATGCCGGTTGACGATGATACAAATTATACGGTGCTGGCCCAGTTGATTGTTGATAAATATGGAAGGGATTTTACATCCTACGACGTTTCAAGAGCATGGCTTGCATATCAGCCAAAAGATGCATATTGTACTGCGGAAAGGGTTGCTTTCTGCAATTTTGTGAGAGGATTTGAGCCGCCGGAATCCGCCATATATAAAAATCCGTATCGCGAATGGATAGGCGCCCAGATACGGGGAGATTATTTTGGATACATCAATCCGGGCAATCCTGCATTGGCTGCGGAAATGGCGTTTCGTGATGCTTCAATTTCGCATATAAAGAACGGAATATACGGTGAAATGTTCGTGGCGGCGATGCTTGCCAGTGCTGCGGTTACAAGCAATATAGAGGATATCCTTTTAGGAGGTCTTGCGGAGATTCCTTATTCATCGCGACTGTATGAGGCCATCGCTGAAATAATAGCAGACTATAAAAATAATATACCTCAAAAAGAATGCTTTGATAAAATCCACAAAAGATTTGACGAATATACGGGGCATGACTGGTGTCATACCATTTCAAACGCTATGATTGTTGCGGCATCGTTGCTTTATGGTAAAGGAGACTATGGAAAATCCATATGCATGGCAGTAGAAACGGGGTTTGATACAGATTGCAACGGGGCAACGGTAGGCTCAATTCTTGGCATGGTTCTTGGAATTAGCGGTATTGATACGGCCTGGACCAAGCCGATAAATGACATCCTTCATACCTCAATTTTTCATGTTGACACCGTGAAAATCTCCAATTGTGTAAAAAAGACGCTAGATCATGTAAAAATATGAAGTTCATTTGCGCAAGATATGCGTGCGAAAAAGTTGTTCATGTGTATACTTCTCGGAAGCGCCCTATCGCCGATTTATCGATGATGCGTAAATGTGCCATTTGTAAATATTCATCTTATAAAGAAGGCCAGGAGTGTATTCTATCAAAATTGGCGTTCTCTGCTACATCGCCGCAAGCGTTATATCGCTTGTGGCGAGTTTTTTGAAAAAACATCATGCGTTCATTTTGCTGTGGCTCTTTTTCTGAAAAATTCATGCCTTGCTCCCCTTGCTCCACCGTCATATCCAACCATGCGCCAATGCCGATTTATTTACCACTCTCTTTTTTGCAGCAAAACGACCTGTTTATACATTTTGAAACGTGACCGGGATAGCGACGATAGGACTCAGCCTTATCCCTCAAAAATATCTTCGCGTTTCTTGGGACAGCCTGCGTTATGCTCTGGCTCTCGCCGTTTGCCGCAAGTACAATGGGGATCGCACGGATGTCTGTGAGTTCACAGGTGTTGTACTCTGCAATGGGCAATTGCGCTTTTTTGGCTGTTCCAGAAAGGTTGGTAATGGTGAACCGAAGCATATTATCCTCAAAACTCCAGTTCGTCACATTATAATCCTTATGAATACTTACATTCGTGTCCGCCTCAATAGATACAGTCACCTCGCAGGTATCGAACCTATCCACTTTTTCAAAAAAAATTATTTAGTAAATTCTATTGACTAATTGGGAATCGTCCGTTATAATGAAGTGGAAGGGAGGGAGCTTAATGCAATTTGAAACATCCTTTGAGCAATATCGACATGTGCTGGTCGCCTCAAATACACAATTGCAGGTCAATTACTGTGGCTGTAACCGTTATGCGTCGGATTATTCTATCATCCGACCGAACGGGACGCCCGACTTCCAGCTGATCTATTTTTGGGAAGGCTGTGGCTATTTTCGCCGTAGCGCCGTCTGCGAAAAGGTCGGGGAAGGCAGCCTGTTATTGCTCAGGCCCAACGAACCGCAAATATCCGTTTTTTACGAAAAGGATAACGCCCTGGTCTATTCCGTCCATTTTACCGGACGAGATTCTGTTCCGCTTTTGTCGGATAACGGGTTGGACGGGCGCGGCCCCTTCCGCGTTGGAAAACACAATGAAATACGGGACGTTTTTCATTCCATTATTCGGGAGATGCAGGCAAAAGCCTTTAAGTATGAAGAAATCTGCAATGCCAGCCTGCGGATATTGCTGTCCCAAATTGCGCGCTGCCGTTCCCGTCCTGCGAACGCGGACAAAAAATACCAAAAGTTGCTGGGTGTGCTGGAACGGATGCATACTGATTTTGCATCCCAAACCTCGGTGGAAGAATATGCGCGGATGTGTTATCTGAACAAATGTTATTTTATTACCCTGTTTAAAGAGTTTACCGGCGTGTCGCCGCACACCTACAAAACAGGGAT
The DNA here is from genome assembly GCA_902478725.1 of uncultured Clostridia bacterium. Classification (GTDB taxonomy): domain Bacteria; phylum Bacillota; class Clostridia; order HGM11514; family HGM11514; genus CABSMD01. The sequence goes on along the minus strand of CABSMD010000135.1, from coordinate 3,901 downwards.
CCGGTTGGAACGGGCGAAAGAATATCTGTCCGGCACGAACCTGACCGTGTGTGAGATCGCTTCGTCCATTGGATTTTCAGATGCGGTGCATTTTAGCAAGTTATTCAAAAAACATACCGGTATGACCCCCGGCGATTACCGGAAAAAACACCAGAGTAACAATACACTTGCTGCAGGCAGCCAATAATAGGAAAGAGGGGTGTGTATTATGTTTGAAGTTTGCTGTGTTGGTATCCTGGTGGCGGACTGTCTGAGCCAGACGGTTGACCGCCTGCCGCAGAAAGGAAAATTGAGCCTGATCGACAGTATCCGCTTGTATAGCGGGGGCTGTGCCTCCAATACCGCAATTGACCTGTCTGTGCTCGGTGCCAAAACCGCCCTGGTGGGTATGGTCGGGCGGGATGGGTTCGGTGCGTTTCTTCGGGAAGAACTAAAAAAGCACAGTGTCAATATCGGCGGCTTGATCGAAACCAACCGGGCCGGTACGTCCGCCTCGGTCGCCCTGATCGACTGCAGTGGGGAGCGTTCCTTCCTGCACTATACAGGGGCGAATGCGGTGTTTACAAAGCAAGATATTAATATGGAGATCGTCAGGCAGTCTGACATTGTGTTCGTAGCAGGCAGTATGCTGATGCCCTCCTTTGACGGCGAGCCATGCGCAGCCTTTTTAAAAAAATGTAAAGAGATTGGCAAAACCACGGTGCTTGACACCGCGTGGGACGATACTGGAAAGTGGAATATCGCTCCTTGTCTCCCCTATTTGGACTACTTTATACCCTCCTATGACGAAGCCGCCGCTATCACGGGGGAAAACGATGTCGAAAAAATTTCCGATCTGTTTTTGGAGGCCGGGGTCAGCCATGTCGTCATTAAGACAGGAAAAGATGGCTGTTTTCTAAAAAGTTGCTCAAAAGGTCAAAATAACTTACCCTTGCAGGGCTTGAACCTGCCCGCTTACGCCTCGGTTCAAGCGGTGGATACAACGGGCGCTGGCGATAGCTTCTGTGCCGGTTTCCTGTACGGACTCTCCCATGGTATGGAGCTTATAGAATGCGCCAAACTCGGCAATGCCGTAGGTTCCTTTTGCGTGTCCGCCTGTGGTGCAACGACCGGAATCCGGCCATACAACGAGGTTTGCCGATTCATAGACAGTTATAAAAAGGACGATAACAGAAAGGAAGTGGCCAAAAATGAAACAGGTAGTAGTATACGGAGCAGGTAATATCGGCCGCGGCTTTTTGGGGCAGCTTTTTTCTCAAAGCGGCTGGGAGACCGTGTTTATCGACATTAACTCGGAAATCGTCAGCCTCCTCAATCGTGATCATACATACCCCATCAAGGTCGTGGATAACGAAAACCAAATAGAAATAAAAGTAGAAAATGTCCACGCCGTTGATGGTACAGATACCTCAGCTGTTGCGAATGCAATCGCGTCCTGCGACCTAATGTGTACCTGCGTGGGAGTCAACGTGCTGAAGAAAATTGTACCAAACCTGTGTGAAGGCATCCGCAGAAGAATAGCAAGCGGCGGACGTAAGCTGGACATCATTCTGTGTGAAAATCTTCTCCAAGCCGATTCCTACCTGAGAAAATTGATAAAAGAACAGATGGGCAGCGACTTTCCTGAGGAAAAAGTAGGTTTTGTTGAGGCTTCGGTCGGTAGGATGGTGCCGGTGCTGCGGGAAGAAATGAAGGAAGGAAACCCTCTAAGGGTGTGGGTGGAGCCATTTTGCCAGCTTCCGGTGGACAGGGATGCCTTTCTGGGTGATATGCCCGAAGTGAAAGGAATCCTGCTGGAATCTAACTTTTCTTATTATATTGAAAGCAAGCTGTTTCTCCATAATATGGGACACGCCATCACGGCATACTTGGGAAAAATCAAGGGATATACTTATATTTATGAAGCAATTGATGACCCAAAGATAAGAGCCGCCGTACAGAATGCCATGTATGCCTCCGCCGAAGCCCTGTCTCTGGAGCATAGCAGGCCGCTTACAGAGGTCAAAGCATATGCGGACGATCTGATCCGCCGGTTTGGCAACCGCTATCTGGGAGATACCATTGCACGGGTTGGACGTGACCTAAAGCGTAAGCTTGCGCCAAGCGACAGGCTAATTGGGGCGGAGAGACTTTGCCGTAAATATGAGATAGACAGCACCTACATCATGCTGGGCATCGCTGCCGCCTTGTTATTTGGTGAGGATTTTACCATTAACGAATTGGAAATGGATCGTGAAAAAATCAAGCTGATCTATTCCGGCCTACTGTTTGCGTCATGATTTTTAAATATAACTTTGTAGTAAAACTGTATTGAGCAAGCTTAAAATCCAGCTCAGTCCTAAAATATGGTGCTATTGGTTATAGCGTTGTCGACCAGACGGGTGCGGCTATCGTACCTCTCTTATTTGAAGTTTATACTATACGTTTGTCAGATCAAAAAGTAGGACTGCTACCACACCCTGGATATGATTGGGTTCCTTATCAATGATCTGTTCATGTCCAGTTTATATTATACTTCTACAAATAAATTTTAGAATTGCGGAAAAGTTGCTTGACAGACGGGGATTTTTGTTTTATAATATACTTTGTTTCGTCTGGGTGTAGCGCAGTTTGGTAGCGTGCTTGAATGGGGTTCAAGAGGTCGCAGGTTCAATTCCTGTCACCCAGACCATAAACTTCCCTGTAACCATTGCGGTTACAGGGTTTTTGTTATATTTATAAATATTCGGTAATTTATTAAAAACAGCTTAAATATATCTCCGGTCAGACCCAGTTCGGTCGGGCATGACTTCCAAAATTATCTCTTAGCTGTTAATTTTGAATCGTTGCTCTTGATCAATCTGACAAATTTATGTCAGAAAAGTATCTGCCCTCCCCAAATTTTGATTTAAAGAAAAGGAAGTTGCCTAGCGCAATTGAAACTTATACTATACGGTATTGGCATCTTTACATTACATAAGCCATGCTTTTACTAGTATTTTTCTTTAACATTATTACCTTCATGATATATTTTAGTAACGAGGTCTATTCCCGTTCCTTAAGGAGCCAAAAAAATTTCCCAGCACTAAGGCTGGGAAACAAAAAGGAATATGGAGATGGAATCGCTTTGATCAAATGGCTTAAAGCCTGTCGTATAAACGTTTAAGCAGGGAAACCGCTTGGGCGCGTGTCGCATTTTCCTGCGGTGCAAATGTATTATCAGTCATACCGGATACCAGTCCTAAGGATGTTACGGCACCCACGCTCGATTTCGCCCAGTCTGCAATACTATCTCTATCGTCAAACTTTTCAAGCCCACCGGACCGGGGCAACTCCCCGCCTGCGAAAACATAAGCTTTGGCTATGATTGTAGCCATTTCTTCCCTTGTAATCAGGTCGTCCGGCCTGAAATATCCGTCATATCCAACGATCAGCCCTGCCTTCGCAGCGGCAGTTACGGAAGAATAAAACCAGGCATTATTCGCAACATCTTCAAATGCAGGCCCATCCGTGGCCGTAATACCCAGTGCCCGTACGATCATGGCAGCAAATTCAGCTCTGGTAATGGTACGCTCCGGTTCAAACTGTGTTGGGGTCACACCAGAAACGATTCCTGCTTCCGCCATTTCTTTGATATCCGTTTCCGCCCAGTGACCGGCTATGTCGACAAACCCGTCCTGCGCCGCAGTAATGTTGTTTTGAAGGACTCCTATTCCGCTCGGGCTACCTGCCCCATTAGTCGTACTGTTAGACGGGCGGCTCGGCGTGGAAACGACAGGATAGTCCGGTGCGGAAGTTGGCGAACTGACACGGGAATAAGCCACAAATTCTGTCAGTAATTTTGTCCAAAGAATGATATCGTTACCTGCGGTAATCATTCCTACCTCATTTGTGCCCAACTCCTTGTCAGCCGCTTCTTGGC
>CABSMD010000134.1 GCA_902478725.1 uncultured Clostridia bacterium | reverse complement strand
CTGCCTTGCAACAATTTCACGGGCAAGATACAAACCGATCCCGACGCCCTGCAACTGGGTCACGCCCGGCGAACGGTAAAAACGTTTAAACAGCTTAGGGATTTCACTCTCCAAAATCCCGATTCCCGTATCGGTCACATCTACACAGACAAACATCTCAAATATTCTAACAGACAGTGTAACCACTCCATCAGGCGGCGTATATTTGATCGCGTTATCCAGTATGTTTCCAACCGCTTCCATCGTCCATTTCCGGTCAAACACAGCCATGCATTGGGTTTCCTGCCGGTACTGCAGGCAAACACCCTTTTGCTGGGCCAGTGGCAGATACATTTGATAAAGCTCTTCCAGCATGGGAGATACGTCCTGCATACGCGGAGTGAGCGCGATAATGCCATTCTCCAGACGTGAGGTTTTCACAAGTGCCTGTACCAAAAAATTCAACTTTTCGGACTGAAACTGCACCTGATGTACCAAATCCGCTGCCTCTGCCGGCAAATCGCCGTTCTCCCCAAGCAGTTCGGTATATAGCCGGATGTTGGCAAGCGGTGTTTTGGTCTGATGGGAGATATCGCTGATTAACGACTTGATCTTGTCCTTCTCTTCCCGTATCACCCGTTGTGAGGTCGCGCCGCGAAGCAGATAGTGATACAGCATCGTTTCCAATTTTGACAGCCTGCTTTCATCAAAAGCAGATTCCTCAAATGAGCCATCCTCCGCCCGGCGCAGCATATCCTCCAGCCGGCTTGTGAGCTGCCGCGCCTGCATGTGCGTATAGACCGCATAGGCGGCCGAAAGCAGAGCAAGCAGTATGCAGCCGGTTAAGATTCCAATTGCCATCTCATATCCCCCATTGATATCCGATGCCGAATACCGTTTTGATATAGCGTGGATTTTTAGGGTCGTCCTCTATTTTAGTCCGAAGCCGTTTAATGGTGACAGACAGGGCGTTCTCGTTGACAAATTCCGCGCCGTCCGACCAAACCCTGTCGATCAAGAAATCGCGGGTAAGGATGGTGTTGGGGTGTTCTACCAGCAGCCGTAAAAGCTTTTGTTCCGTTTTGCTCAGCTCAAACTCTTCTCCTTCTTTTGCAAAACGCATTTGATCAAAATCCAAAGTGAGGCCGCCAATCTTTTTTACCCGTTCCGTATTCCTGCGCATGACAGCGTGGACCCGCGCGCGCAGGATGGCAAGGCTAAACGGTTTGGTGATATAATCGTCTGCCCCCAGCTCCAGCCCTGTAACCACGTCGGATTCCATATCGTTGGCGGTCAAAAATATGACAGGAATGTGATACGCACTCTTTTTTTCCATAAAAAAATCCAATCCGCTGCCATCTGGCAAATTGATATCCAAAATGATAAGATCCGGCCTTCTTTTTATCAATTCCCTGGCCTCTTGCAGGCTAAACGCCTGCAAAATGCCCAAATCCTTCATGGAAAGCCGGATGCCATCGTTTAAAGCACGGTCGTCCTCCACAATTAAAATCGTTTTGGTATCCATATTTGTCCCTCCATCCTTCCCTATTATACAGGAAACGCCCCTTGGTTTCAATTGATAATTTTTATCCATTGCATTTGCACTCCCCCGTATAAAAGAGTAAAAAACGGGCGGGAGAAACCAACGAAGGCTTCTCCCGCCCTGTATAAAAGGAGATAGAAGGATACTTAATCAAGCAATCGTTTCAATACACTTACCGCCTGTGCCCGGGTGGTATATTCAGATGGCCCGAAGGTATCCTGGGTTAAACCAAAGATTAAGCCTGCTGTGGCGGCCGTATCCACGGAGGAATACGCCCAGTCAGCAATACTTTCTTTGTCAGAAAACCTGTCTATGCCGCCAGTCTTTGGTGCATATCCTCGAAACGCATAAGCCTTGGACAGAATGACCGCTATCTCTTGCCGTGTAATCAAGTTGTCCGGCCGGAAATAGCCGTCATAGCCCATAATCAGTCCTGCGCTTGCAGCGGCGTTGACAGAGGGGAAGTACCATTCCTCCACAGCCACATCCACAAAAACGCCGAAATTGACTGCTGTTATCCCCAACGCCTTGCAGATGAGAGTCGCAAATTCAGCACGTGTAATGCTTCTGTCCGGCTCGAAAGTCGTTTCGGTCACACCAGATACAATCCCCTTCGCAGCCATGGCCTCGATATCATCTTTTGCCCAATGCCCGCTGATATCGATGAACCCGGACTGCGTGTTATCGTTAAACAGCAAGCCTGAGGAGGTGCTGCCGGTTGTGCCGGTTGAACTCATACCCGGCCAGGGGACGGTCGGCTGGGAAGTCGTGGCGGCCTTTTCCGTAATCTTCACGGTATAAATTCTTGTCGTCGCGGCATCGGGTGCAGTCACGGTAATCGTTGCCGTACCGGGCAACGTAACGGTCTGGGAGGAAGGTGTTACGGCCGCCTTTCCGTGAGTCGCAGCGGCCGTAACCACAACGCTCTTTGTACCGGCCGGAGCAAAATATTGATAACTCGTTTTGTCCGCCTTGAAACCGGGCAGAGGTCTGCCGTCAACAGCAATGGATGCCAAAGATGCATCATTCGATTTAGGAGCCAGGGTTGCAAGTATGTATTGCCCACCCTGTGCTATGTCGAAACGGTTATCCGTCCCGATTGTACCTAATCGTTCGGAGACTCCGTCAGCGGTCAAAACAATCGACTGTCCCGCCGCACCCGCATAAGTAACCGTGACATCAAGCGGTTCGTTGTCGTTGCCGATTAAGAATGCGCCGTATACAGTACCATCGATCTCATCGGATGGTGTCACGTTCATTGCAATGGCAAGAGAACTTGGATTTGTACCGCCTGCAATTTCAAAGATAACCTCCCTTCCGTCCACCGTCATAAGGAGTGTGGTCTGCGGCAAGGCCTCCGTGCTGTGAATTGTGATTGTCCCGGCAGGCTCCTCTGTCAAGGTGATTTTTGCCTTGTCTATCCCCGGATAGATAATAATATCCGTCAAACTTGTCTCAAGCTCAATAACAGCAGCGGACCGGAATACGCCCAGCGCTTCCATCAGGCTGTCGGCCGCCGATAGAATAGCGGTAAGGGGGCTGTTTTCCTCTTCATATACAGACTGGGCCTGGTCAATCACTGCTTTGAAATCATCCAACGCCTGCTGCGGATACTGACCCAGGTTTGTGCCGGTTGAAGCACCGTTGGCTATTTCCTCCGCTTCATTAATCATTGCCAGCAAATCCTCCCGGCCGCCGGCCAGATAAGCGGCGGCGGACAGAACAGGATGCCCGACGCGCCCCTGGTCATCTACCGGAGTAACCTCAAACTTTACATACTTTCCAATAAAATCTTCTGTGTAGTTGAGCGTGTCCCCATCCATCCCGTCAATCGGCTGGTAGGTCCCATCCAGGCTGTCAGATATCAACCAGCGATAGACGGTGGCTCCTTCCGGGTCACGCTCTGCGTCAGCATAGATGTAACTGCCCTGCTTTGTGTTTTCATTGACAGTGATAATCTTGACATCTTGTGCAAGCGGCGCGGCGTTTGTTGTCGGCGCGTATCCGATTGCCTCCAGATCAATATCCGGAAAGTCCGGAATGTGTTGTCTGATTGCCGCGTATCCTTCCTTTGTCAAGGTGTAATCACCGTTGTCAAAATCCCTGAAATAGGTTTTATAAAGCGCCGGATCCTTGTCAAATACCTGGTTTGTTTTTTTCCCGTCCACATCATGGCCGTTTGCGAGGGTCGCTTTTTCATCCAGCCAGCTATTGGTGTTTTTCTGATTAATATAGAAGATAGCGTTCTTCGCAAATGTATTGTTAATAAATGCAAAATCATCCATGCTGCCTTTGAGCATGTTCAGCCACGGCCAGCGTTTCAAATAATTCTCATTGTTTTGGATGCTGGCAAAGGTGCCCTTCAGATCGCCCAGATCACTGAACACCTTCCATCGGCTATCCGTCCAGTCGCTGCTGACGAATGTGACCTCGGTATCGAGAAAGACATTATGATAGAATCTGTTGTTCATTCCTCCATGATTCTTAACGCCATCCGAAGAAGCCGGATTTATCCCGAATATGTTGCCGTAAACAATCAGGTCACAGCTTCCGTCGTCGGTGAAGACGCCGTCTGCCGGGTACAGGGCGTTGAGATCATTCCCGATTCCATAAAAGTGGTTGAAACGGATGATGTTGTCATGATCGTCCAGATGCCGCCCGGTGTAGATAGCGCCCATGTCTCCGGCGTTTAAACAGACGTCGTGTATGGAATTATACTCCATGACGTTGTCAACCCCATTAAAGAGAATCGCCGCATGCGGCGCGCTGTGAATTTCGCAGTTTTTCACGACATTACCCACACCATTTAAGCTGATGCCCGGCGCATAGGTCTCCTGTAGCTGCGCAAAGTCATATATATCACAGTTCTCCACGTAATTTCCGGCGGGAATGATATTGGTTTTATCGCCGCCGTTTAGAATAATCCCGCCGATACCACAGTCAAACACCCTGCTGTTTTTCACTCCGTTGCCGGTGCCGCTGTTGATCGCCAAGCCTACATTTTCAAAACCGTTGACCGAACAGTTGTTGATGCATATCCCTGTTCCGCCGTCAATCGTGATACCCTTCTGCTTTCCGGCGGTGATCTCAATGCCGGAGATAGTGACATAGCTTGCGTTGTTGATCGTGATCAGATCAAAATCCTTATCTGTCATTTTAAAGACAGGGGTGTCACTTGTGGTTTCATACGGATACAGATACATCTTCCCACCCGTGCGGTCAATATACCATTCGCCTGGTTCGTCCAGCTCTTCAAACACATTGTATACCTGAAACGGCCTGTTAGGGCCATCACAGCCATAAAAGAGTGACTTTTGCGCCTCAATCGTCTTGTCTTCTTTGTCCAAGGTGGCAAACAAGACTTCGTTCGCCCAGTCATAGCGCCAATACCCGTTATAAATAATCTCATCAAGATTGTAATCCCAGAAATCCGGCCGGTCGGTCGTATATTGCACCTTTGCGAGTCCCGTTCCGTTGTTTGACGGATCGGACGCATAGCGGTCACAATAACCACGGTTGAGTGTTTTGACCTTGGGCCATTCGGAGCTAATGTTGGTGTTTGGCCAGCGTACAAGCTTTAACATCCTGCTGTCAAATGTGAATATCGGCTGCACAAATGTCTTGTTCTCCGCGCGAATGGTAAAACCATCGAAATCATCCAGGCCGATCTCCGACAGGTCTGCTGCCATAACCTTGCTCTTGGCCGTCTCATCAATCAACCGTCCCTTCATTTCGTTGTCAGAGATCAGGCTGAATTTAGAATAGTCGATCTCGATACCGCCGGATATACTGACCTTATCGTTCTGATACTGGCGGTAAACGATCGGCGAATCTGCCGTACCGCTGTCCTGCTCTCCCAGTGCAAAGGATTGTTGAATATGGTAAATCCCTTCATGCAGGTATACCGTAATACCCCCGTAGGGCAGTTCGCTGGCAGCAATATGCTCCCGTACCGTATCGCGCGCTTTTTCCAAGGTCGCAAACGGTTGGGCGGCGGTTCCCGGATTGCCGTCGTCTCCGTTCAATGCAACATGATACTCATTTGCAATAGCGGCTTCAACCTGTACCGGATTGCTCCTGACCGGTTCACCCGCCAAGCCATATTCATCCACCGGGGTGACCTCAAACAGAAGGAACTGATCTAACTGTTGGCTGGTTGGTACCATTCTGTCAAGCGTTTCACCGTCAATCGGTGCAAAGGTACCGTCAGAAGTATCTGAAATATACCACTGGAAGAGACTCTTGCCTTCCACATCGCCATCCGGGTCTATAAAGTTGTAAGCTGCGGTTATCGCGCTGCCCACCATGGCCTTGCCCCTTATGGACAGGGCATTCGCCGTGGGCGCGCTGTTGGTTGATGTAACCAGTACAGGCGTGCTTTTCACCGCCGCTCCCTGATAGGGTCTTTCCGCACTGAATGGCGTAACCTCAAAAATCAGATACTTTCCTTCGTACTCCTGCGGGATTGTATAGTTGACAGCCTCTGCACCAACGATTTTTTGTGGTTGCGCATCATCGGTTTCCGCGACATACCATTGGTATAGATGGGTTCCCGCAGCGTCCTGATTTGCGTCGAAATAGGTAAATGTGCCGGTGGCCTCTCTTCCAACCACCACGCCTGATGAAATGCCCACATCCCGCGCCACTGGACGGCACGCCCCCAGGAATGCCTCGCTTTGTACCGGTACACCGCCTTCCGTATCAACAGCATTCCGGGGCGTGACCTCAAACTTGATATAGGTATCCTCATCATCCTCGGTCAAGGTATATTCGGTTCCATCGGCGCCGGCAATCGCTTCAAAAGTGCCGTTCTCGCTGTCGCTGCGCAGCCAGCGGTAAGTACTGCCAGTCTCCTCATCGTCATTTGCGTCATAATAGTTATAGCTGCCATGGATGGTTTCGTCTGTTGCCGCTTTACCGGATATCCTTACATTGTCCGCGGCCGGCAAAGTGGGCGCAGCAGCCGCATACTGCTCGGTAACCGTGATATTGTCAAAGCACATCATAGCGTTGCGTTGCGCAGGGTATTGCTCCCGTAACAGAAGGATTTCCAGTTTTTTTGTGAAGCTTAATCTTTTGCTTCCAAGCTCTTCGCCATCGGCATTATAAAAGGATTCCGTAAGAGTCTGTCCCTGTGCGTCCCAAACAATTCTGACCTTGAACCACTCCTTTTTTGGCCAGGTTGCGATCAATCCGTCTGGCAGACTGTTGAAATCACCTATCTGCTCATAGATATATCGGTTTTGTGGGTGGAAACAGGCCAGACAATCCCCTTCAAAATGCTGTGCCCGTAAAGAGAGCAATGGTCTCCAGTCGCCACTTGTGACGCCCGTGGCTCCTGCATTTTGTTTCACATAGAGATCAAATTCCAATGTAACGGAGGTATAGTCCTTTTTGCTTTTGCTGATATCCAGCAACACATAATATGGGTTCGAGGTAAAATCAGTAGTATCAATCTTCAAAAAATTTGTAGTATTCGTCAGTTCGCCCGTCCCGCCGTCTGTGCCCTTCTCTATAACCGAGGTAGAGGTA
>CABSMD010000133.1 GCA_902478725.1 uncultured Clostridia bacterium | reverse complement strand
CACATCCCCTTCTTTCTATTTTTGTTGCTGACACTAATTGTACCGCAGAATCCAGCAAAATACAATGCAGAAATTCGCGCAATAATTTGCAGATATTTACCTGTGCAAATCTAACAAATCTCTGTATCTGCTAATATTATACCGCTTATCCTTCTTTTTGTAAATACTGGAAATTCTGTTAATACCAATTTTCGTTTAACTGCATAATGTAACGGCTGTTTATTTGTTGGACTTACACAATGCTTATCCTTCTTTGTTGATGGATATCTTATAGTTCGACAAGCATTTTTTTGTAAAGAGCATACCTTTCATAACTGCCAGAATGTATCGCTGGTTTTCGACGGACAACTTGCTTGCTTCTTGTAAAATCACACGGCTTTTTTCCTCAACATCCGGCATTTTGCTCCCCCGCTTCCATATAACCTGTATTTTTGAATCCATTTTACCACCTTTTAATTGTATTGTCAATTCTTATAATTGTATTTATAAGACATTTTTGATTTGACAATACATTTTAATGTGATATAATATAAGTAATTCCCTTTTCATCAGGAACGTATCTGTCGATATAGAAATTTAGTTCGGGGAAAAGGGAGTTGCTTAGTAACAGTAAAACGCATGGTATAGTGTAAGTAACTCACTTTTCGTCAGAAAGATTCTAAATACGAAATCGGTGTGAACGAACCGATTTGCGATTCGTACAAAATAAATCCATAAAGGAGAAGGCAGCATGGGTATTGCCACACGATTAAAAAAGGCGCGCAAGTCAAGAGGCTATACGCAGAGCACCCTGGCCGACGCGATCGGAGTATCCCGCGGCGTTATAGCCAACATCGAATATGAAAAAACACAGCCGCAGTCACTCGTTCTGCACGCAATCTGTGAAACATTGCAGATCAGCGAAGACTGGCTTCTCACCGGCGACGGCCGGATGGAGCCCGGGTCGGGATCGGAGAACAACGCCAGGCTGCTTGCTGAAATCTACAATTCTGCCAGAGAGCTTTCGGAGGAGGAGCAAGATTACATCCTGGACATGATAAAAACCTTTCAAAAGCACAGGAATGGTATATTGGAGGGCGGAGGCCACCGATGAATATGTCCTGGCAGGGATGGCCAAGCCCACGTTTCAAACCATAATCACCCTCCCTTTTAGCCTAAACAACTGCTTGCTTCTTTACGCGTCTACCTTTTCCATTTAGCGAGTCCTTTTTGTTGGCACAGTCAAAAGGCCGGCCGCTTCTGATTGAAGCGGCCGGCCCGGCTTGTGTATGCTTGTCTGTTTGACCTATTCTTCGGTGTCGAAAGAATTAATCTGATAGATTGAGATAGTACCCTCTTCACTTTCTTCGGTTCCGATAAAATTGACATTGCTGCTGCCCGGCAACAATGCTTCCGGCGCATCGCCGATCGGCTCCATGTTGTCCCCGCAAAGCAGGAAGGTACGAAGCTCACGGCCCTCTGCCTGATCTACTGCAATGGTATTGGTCAGCTCCTGAGTCTGGTTGCCCGCCACCGTAATTCTGTTTTTGGTTACCTTTACCATCATCTTGCTGTTGCCGACCGTCTCATACAGAGCGGAAACCACGATGACCTCCATCGGGTTTGCTTCCTTGTTCTGCAGCTTGGCTTTGACAGTTATGTCGCCCGCCGTTAGGCCATTCTGAAGCACAGCGCCCTTATAATACTGCACCGGTTCTGTTATGGTAAAGACATCCTTTGCAGCCTTGCGCTGGATCAGCATCGGCTCGCTATAAGAGGAAGGCCCATTCACGCCGGCGGCATTGCGCGGCGTAACCTCCAGCTTGATATACTTTCCGACATCTGCCGCGGTGGTAGTATAGGTTTTCACCGTCGCGCCCGAAATCGGGGTATAGCTTCCGTTTTCCGAATCGGCGCGCAGCCACCGGAAGGTAGTTCCCTGCTCGTCGGTGGTGATGTCATTGTAATTGACGTAGGTGTACGCACCGGTTAAAGCACTGCCGGCCTTCACAGAACCGGACACCGTCACGCTCTTGGCGGCCGGCGGCAGATCAGGCTGCACTTCGTCCACCATGAAATAACCGAAGGAAAACAGGTTTTGGGTATACCCGTTCTTTTGCGTCGACTCATTCGTTGTGATTTTGATGGTATGCTCCCCGTAAGCGAGGTCGCTGCGCAACATCGTGCTCACGCCCATCTGGGTCGGATTGCGCGGGTTACCGTTAGTATCGGGATTGGTTCCATGCTGGTAATAGTTATTAATGGTACCCGTTTTTGCATGCGGGGTTCCTTCGTCAATAACATAGCTGGCGGATGCGCCCTCGTCGCCGCGCGTCGCATACAACCCAATCGACCGCCCCGTAAAGCGGAAGGTCACGGTTGCGCCCGCCGCAGTAGTTTCATGCGAGCCCTGATTAAACCGGTTGTTCAAACGGGAATTGTTCACCGTCCAATTTCCCGTATAGGTTGCGTTGGAATCGCTGTGCGCAACCAGTTTCGGAAAACCGTATTCATATGTAGAAACCGGGGTATCCTGCCAGGTCAGCTTTTTGAAATACTTGTTGTAGTTTTTGTTGAACAGCTCCATGATGTAGTCGACATAAAGCTGGTATCCCTTATCGTTCGGATGTACCCCATCGCCGGAATACCACTTGTCTTTATTCGTCTCACCGTTTACGCTCTTGTCGTTCCAGATAATCGTTCCCGCGTTGACAAGGTTTCTGACATAGCTGTTTAAGTTAATCGTTGCGATGCCATAATGATCAGCGACCTTCTGCTGCGCCTCAATCGATTTGTCTACCTGCGCAAAATCATTTTTCGCGGTATACAGGAAGATAACGACCGGCTGCTTGGGAAGCTTGGCGAGCTGGCGGACGATTCCTTCCATGTTCTGCATGATATCCGCCTCCTGGCGGCCGGCGTCGTTTACCGCAAATTCCACGAATACCACATCCGGGTTTTTGCTGGCGATATCCTTATCCACCCGGAACAGGCCCAGGTTGGAAGGGGTTCCGCCCACACCGCCGTTGACCTCTGTTACCTTTTTGTTGGGAAATTTCGCCTGAAAATACTGCTTGGTCAGCTTGGTTGCATAGCGGTTTGTATACACGGATGCCCCCGACCCTTCTGTGATCGAACCGCCTAGGTACGCGATCACCAGATCGCCCTTTTCGTTGTTCAGATTGTCGATGCCGTAGGTCTGCTCCGCCGCCGATACGGACGTTGCCAGCATGGAGCCACAGCACACCGCCGCGGACAACAACAATGATAACATGACCTTACCTACTTTCATTTTAAAACCTCCATTCTCCCTTAAAAATTCATCTATTTTTGATTATAACACATAAATTTTTTTTTTACAATGGCTTTGTGTTACATTTTAGTTTCATTCTGCCGGCAGAGTGGCAACCGTCCCTGCACTTTCCCGTCCGTCTTTTCCGACGGCTGTGACCCGGTAGGTTGCCTGCCGCCCCCGTTCTTCCTCCGCCACCGCAAAGACATACCCGGTACCGGTCAGGCCGTTCGCAACCGACTCATACTTCGGCGCGCTTTCCAGCGCGCGGGAAATGTTGTAGCTTTGCGCGCCGGCCGCCGGCTCCCAACACAGGGTCACGCGGCCGCCAGCGGCATCCGCCGTAAGTGCGGCGGGAGCGGACAGCGGATAGAAGGCGGGGATATCTGTAATATGGTAGGTTTCCCCCGCCTGGGCCGCAAAACCGATTCGATCAGTCCCCTCCACCGTAACCTCGACCGTCCCACCTGACGCGGTTCGGACGGCCGCCCGTTCCAGATTGTAATACCGCACCGACAGCCAGCCACCCGCACGGGAGAGGATGGAAAACTCCTCCGCCTGCCCATTGCGCCACCGGGCGGACACCACAAAATTGCCGCGCGCCACAAGACCGTCGAAACTTCCGGTCTCCCACACTGCCGGACGGGCGGGCAGAAGATGAAGGCAGCCCTCATGACTTTGCAGCAGCATTTCAGCCACGCCCGCCGTGCCGCCCAGGTTACCGTCGATCTGAAACGGCGGATGGGTATCCCAAAGGTTCGTGAGCGTCCCCTTTTTGAGCAGGGTCTGGTAGAGGACATAGGCCCGTTCGCCGTCCTTCGCGCGCGCCCACAGAGTAAAGCGGTGCGCCATCGCCCAGCCGGTGGACTGATCGCCCCGCCCGTTTAGAGCAACCTTGGCCGCATCCAACCACGCTTCTGTGTTGCCGTTGATCAGCGTACCGGGGTAAAGCCCCATCAGATGCGACACATGCCGGTGGTGGGGATCGCCGATCTCTCCGTAAAAATTCTCCTCACGGTATTCCTTTACCTGCCCCGAACCGCCGACCTGCACGGGGTCCAGCCTGTCTATCTGCTCCTGCACTGTTTCGGTCAAGGGGCCGGTTTCCCCCAAAAGATCTGCCGCCATTTGAGTATCGTGATGGTTCTCCCAGATCATTTGCTGGTCAAAGGCACACCCGATTGTCTGATAATGTATCCCCTCATGCCGCTGTTCCGGCGAGGCGGAAATCACGGAAAGCAATGCATCACCGTATGGCGCCAAAACCTTTGACAAAAAATTCGCTACGCCTGCAATCGCCGGATAAGTATGATTTTTGAGAATCTCCTTGTCACGGGTAAAATCGTAATATTCCCAAAAAAGTTTAGAGGTCAGCGCGGCCGTGCCCGGCCCGGAATGGCTTCTCCCGGGGCTTGTGACCAGGTAGGGGGAAGCGGCGGTTCCGACCGTCCAGCCGTTCGCGCCCTCACCCGCCGCGCGGTTTTCAGGCAGGTAGGCCTCCAAAAACCGGTCCGCGATCCCCTCCGCCGCGTCGCGGTACGCCTCATTATAATCCGCGTATGACTCGAACAGCTCCGCCAGATTGGTGCTGAACACCGGCCAATAGTTCATCTGCACGTTGATGTTATGCCAGTAGCCCGCGCTCCAGGGGGAGTCCTCGTACCGGCTCCAGATGCCCTGCAGGTTCGCCGGCAGCGTCCCCTTGCGGGAGGAACAAATCAGTAGGTACCGTCCGTATTGGAAGTATAGCTCTTCCAGATAAGGGTCACGCCGCCCGTTTTGATAATTCTTTAGCAGCCGGTCTGTGGGGATGGAAGGACCTTCCCCGCCCAAATTGAGACGTACCCGCTGGAAAAGCGCACGGTAATCCTCTAAATGGGCCGCGAGCAGGGTTTCGTAGGATTTTTCCGAAGCCTCCCGCAAAATCCGGCTCACCCGTTCGTGCGGATGCGGGTAGGGGGCGAGCTTTTGCTCCCGTTCACCCTCGCAAAACACCCTGCTTTCCATCCGGTAATTGGTGCCAACGGCAAGGAGAATCACCGCGCTGTCAGCTCCCTCCACCGTGATCGTTCCGCCGTTTTCGCCATTTTGTGCCGTCATGACCCCGCCATCGGGAATTACGCGGAGTTGCCCCTCGAACGCGACCTGGTAATGCTCTAGCAGGCCGGAAAGGGTAATGGTATCCCCTTCTGCCGTGACAGAGCCGCTTTTTCCCATAAAGTCGGGCGTGCCGAATGCCTTTTGATAGGGCACCTCCGGCCGCAGGATGAACGAAATCCTGCCCGGTTCGGAGGCGGTCAGGCGGAGCGCGAATACTTTGTCCGGATAGCTGGCAAAACACTCGCGCCGGTAGGTTACCCCGTCACAGGAATACTGCACATGCGCCACCGCATCGTCCAAGACAAGGTCGCGGGTATAACTCTGCGGGTTTTCGTGCCCGAAGTCAAGATAAATCTCCGCAAAATTGTTCAGCCCCCCGCTGCCCTTAAAATAGGGATTGCAAAGACTGTTTTCGGTAATCTGGATGCGTTCGGTCTTTGTCCGGCCGAACACACAGGCCCCCAGGTAGCCATTCCCAAGCGGCAGCGACCACTTCTCCCAGCCGTCGTCCGGGTCAGACGCGGTCGGCCCCTCCCAGGTCCATTTGCGCAAATCCTCGTTTCCAGTCGGCGCGGGGCTGTCATACCAGAGCTTCAGCTCCTTTTTCTCACAAAACATGGCTTTCACTCCCTTTTTATATGATGCAAAGACGGCCCTTCCGGTTTTCCGGAAGGGCCGCAGTTTTCGGTCAATGTATTCTGTTTCTTATTTTACTTTGGAGATGTAGCTGATCAGGTCAACAACCTTGTTGGAATAACCCCACTCGTTGTCATACCAAGCTACCAGCTTGACAAAATTGTCGTTTAGGGAGATACCAGCGCCTGCGTCAAAGATCGAGGTACGCGGATCGGTGATAAAGTCGCTCGAAACAACCGCATCTTCGGTGTAACCGATGATGCCCTTGAATTCGTCAGACTCAGAGGCCTTCTTCATAGCAGCCTTGATCTCATCATAGCTTGCACCCTTTTCCAAGCGGCAGGTCAGGTCAACAACCGAAACGTCAGCCGTCGGAACACGGAACGCCATGCCGGTGAGCTTGCCGTTCAGTTCCGGGATAACCTTGCCAACTGCTTTCGCCGCGCCGGTGGAGGAGGGGATGATATTGAAAGCCGCGCCTCTGCCGCCTCTCCAGTCCTTCTTGGAGGGGCCGTCAACCGTCTTCTGGGTCGCGGTGGTTGCGTGTACGGTGGTCATAAGACCTTCTACGATACCGAAGTTGTCGTTGATGACCTTAGCAAGCGGAGCCAAGCAGTTTGTCGTGCAGGACGCATTGGAGATCACGTCCATGTCCGGAGTATACTTGGTGTGGTTGACACCCATAACGAACATCGGGGCATCCTTGGACGGTGCGGAAATAACAACCTTCTTCGCACCCGCCTTTAAGTGCGCGGAAGCCTTATCGGTGGTGGTGAACACGCCGGTGGATTCCACAACATACTCAGCACCGCAGGCGCCCCACGGAATCTCTTCGGGATTCATCGCGGCATATACCTTGATTTCCTTGCCATTGACGACGATCGCATCGTCCTTGTTCTCAACCGTGCCCTTGAACTGGCCATGAACCGTATCATACTTCAACATATAGCACATGTATTCCGGATCAATAAAAGGATCGTTGATCCCCTTGATCTCGATTTCCGGATTGTCAATTGCTGCACGGAACACCAATCTTCCGATACGTCCAAAACCATTAATACCAATATTAGCCAATGTATTCTACCTC
>CABSMD010000132.1 GCA_902478725.1 uncultured Clostridia bacterium | reverse complement strand
TTATAATATTTATTAAATTTAGCAATTGTGTAAAATGTATCCTTATGCTATATTGGAAATGGATTACATGCGTGCCATACAATGCTACAAGGGAGATAGGCTCCCTCAAATAACCTAAATAATATAGCGCGAGGAGTATGAAGTATGAAGAAGGTTTCTTTGGCAATGGTATTTCTTTTCCTGGTGGCAAACATAGTGTTTGTCTTCCCACATGTGTCGGCAGCACAAGCCGTTTGGGCCGACACGACGACAGCTGGTTTTGACCCGGAAACAGCACAGCAAACAGCGCAGATTTACAGTAATATGTATGCCTTTATACCAACTACTTCCACGTTTAACCTGGGCAATGCTGGTACCGGACGCAATGGAACCCGGGCGGGTGTATTAAACATTAATTCTAACATCACAGTCGCAAACGAATACCGGATCCAGACAAGAAATCAACTGAGATTTGCTGCGCGCCAAGGTCATACCTACCATGCCTCTGTCTGGGTGAAAACAGACCGCGACAATATGAACATTGGCCTGCGCAGTTATTATAGCGGGTATTATTTTGATATAACAAATGTGAAAACCGGCCAGACTTTGTCCAATCAAAGTGGGATGTATCCGACACAGGGGGTTGCCAAGGACGTATGGACGCGCCTGGAGCTGCAGTATACGGTAAACAGTGTCAAACGCCGGTGCAGCAATGATTCCAGCAAGTATTACACCATTACGCCAAACGCCGACGGCACCTATCCGCAAGGAACCGCAGTCTATAATGCAGATGGTACCTATACCTGGACGCCGACCTCCGGCACAGTACAACTGGACTTTTTTACAGCGGTTTTAAGAAACAATCAGGCCGGAAACTGGCCGTCTGAAACATTCCCGGTCAATGTTTATTTGGATGACTGGTATATACTAGATGAGGATGGACCCACCGGCATTGCTACGGTGGCACCGCTTATTTATGACCCGACGGTAACCGCCGCCGCGGTAGGTGGACAGACTGTTCTGAGCGCGGACTCCGGTATTTACAACGCCAATCTTTCTGCAACTACCACAAGCTCCTACCAATGGCAATATTCTTACGACGGAACAAGCTGGAGTAATATCAGCGGCGCAACAGAGCAGACCTATACGCCGGGGAATCAGTATATTGGCGCATATCTGCGCACAATGGTTACTGCCGGCAGTACCGACAGCGCGGGAGTGGTACATACAACAACGCTTCCTACCAGTTCTTATCAATACTATAGTCTGATACCTGCCGCACCGGAGGTGCGCAGCGCCGCGATAGCAGGTACACCACTGGTAGGACAGACACTGACCACTGAGGCGGAGATCGCAGATCCGAATGGCGATCCTCTGGACGCGACAGGTTATCAATGGCAATCGTCGTCCGATCAGACGGCCTGGACAGATATTTCGGGTGCGACAAGCAATTCTTATACGGTGTCAGAGACAGACGGTGACAAATATCTCCGTGTTGGTATAACGCCTCACTCTACTGTCGCACCGACGGATGGAACCACCGTTTATACCGATCCTATTTTTGTCCATGCGCCGACCATTTACTATATTGCCACAAACGGCAGCGACTCAAATGCCGGAACAATGGAAGCACCGTTTGCGACGCTGGAGAAGGCGCGCGATACCCTGCGTACTAACAAGCCGGAGAATGGCGGAGCGATCGTATATCTGCGTGGTGGTACCTATTCGTTATCCGCGGCCTTTGCCCTCACCGCCCAAGACAGCGGCACGGCTCAGTCACCCATTACCTATCGGGCCTACGGCAATGAAAAAGTGGTGCTCTCCGGCGGTATTGAAATCGATTATAGCAAGTTTACACCCGTTACTGGAACAATGAGGGACAAGTTGCCCACCGCCGCAAGGGAGCATGTATTGGTTGGAGATTTGAGCCAGATCGGGATTGGAAGCTTTAGTCAGATACCAATTACAAACACCAATTCTACCATAGCAGTACCGATGTTTTTGTTTGACGGCAAGCTGTTGAATCTGTCCCGCTGGCCGAACAGTAATATCAGCCTCGATTGGCCAAGGGTCAATACCATAAACAGGGGCTATTGCACTCGCTACCCCGCGGACGACAGTATGAATGGCACCGGCCTGATGAAGGTATCTTACACCGATAACCGCCCGGCATCATGGAGCTACAATCTTTCTGATATCATTTATTTAGGATATTGGCGGTTCGATTGGTATGCAGAAGCGCTCTACGCCACACTTGACAAGACGGCAAAGACGCTGGAAGCGCCATCGGCCATGTATTATGGTGCGGATGGGAACAACAGACCGTTCCGTGTTTTCAACCTGCTTGAGGAGATCGATGAGCCGGGCGAATGGTATATCGATAGAACCGGTGGGAAGATGTATTTCTATCCATATGCGACCACCAGTCAAACACCGTCTTTCCGAATGAGCAAAGCCAATTATGATCTGGTTACATTGCAGAATGCCTCTTACATTACCTTCTATGGTTTGGAGGTCACAGGCGGAAAGAAGCGGGGTATCGTGATAAACGGCGGCACCCAAAACAGGATCGACAGCTGTGATATCAACACCTTTGAAACACAGGGGGTTTCTATAACAGGAGGAAGCGATAACGGAATCTGCAACAGTAGTGTGTATAATACTGGTACCGGGGGCATTGTGTTAAGCGGCGGTGAGAAGACAAGTATAACGCCGGCTGGAAATTTTGTCACCAACAACCGTATCCACGATTTTTCATTCCTCAAGGAATCCTATGCTCCTGCGGTAAACCTGGGCGGTGTAGGCAACAAGGCCGATCACAATGAGATTTATAACGCAGCCCATCAGGCAATCAGTTTTTCGGGTGTTGATAATGTTATGGAATACAATGTTTTACATGATGTTTGCTTAAACGCCGCAGACATGGGTGCTATCTATACGGGGCGTAATCTGGCTGACCACGGCAACATCATTCGATATAATCATTTCTATGACATCGGTAACCCCTCTAATACAAGCATGAGGCCCTGCGCCATCTTTACCGACGATGGAAGCTGTGATCTGTACGTGTATGGAAATGTGTTTGGAGAAGGGATAGATGCCTGTGAAGCAAATAAGGTACACGGCGGGATGCGGAATGTTTTTAGCAATAATATCTATATTGATGCACTCCAGGTAATCCGCATTTATGATTGGACGGATGCCAACTGGCAGTCGGCTGTGTTAGGAGACCGCGTACCGACACTACGCGACAGCTTCAATTCCGTTAAGGACAATCCTCTGTATTTGGCACGCTGGCCCTGGCTGGCGGATCAGAAGCAGGCGTCTACCATGACCTATCTGCCAAACGAGTTGAAAAATAATGTGATTTTTTATATCAACAAAACAAAACCCTCTAATTGGGCGCAAATATCAGGAAACAATGGGCATACTATAAACGGACTTTCCTCTAATCTTTTTATTTTGGGAAACACAGCCGCGAATAAGGCCTACTTCGTGGATTACGCCAACGGCAACTACGCACTGACGGATGCGGCCTATGCCATGATCCGGCAAACTATTCCGGGTTTCGAAACGATCCCGTTTGCGGAAATAGGGAATTACTAGATAGTGTGTAGTTGGAAACGGGTTGATTTACAATATTTGTTGTAGTATACTATAACCAGACTACAGAAATGATAAAACCGACAGTTTAAGGAGGTATGCAGGATGTACAGCTTCGCGTTTTATGATACAAAGCCCTACGATAAGACTTGGTTTGACAGGATGAAAGGCGATTATGAGGTGGAACTCAAGTACATTGAGAATAAATTGAATCGTGATACCGCCTTTATGGCGCAGGGATGCGATGGAGTGATTGCGTTCGTCAATGATATTCTCGATAAAGAAACGATCGATCTTTTGTATGAACAGGGTATCCGTCTGATCGCAATGCGGTGCGCCGGCTATAACAACGTGGATTTTAAAGAAGCGTTTGGGAAGATACACGTCGTACGCGTTCCGGCATACTCCCCGTATGCGGTTGCCGAATATGCGGCGGCGCTGCTGTTTGCATTAAACCGTAAAATTCACCGCGCGTATCTGCGTACCCGGGAGTTCGACTTCAGCATCAATGGTCTGACCGGGTTCGACCTGCATGGCAAGACAGTGGGCGTGATCGGCACCGGCAAGATCGGACAGATGTTTATCAACATCTGTAAGGGGATCGGCCTGCATGTGTTGGCATACGATTTGTATCCGGCGGACGGGCTGAATGTGGAGTATACCTCCTTAGAGGAACTGTACAAGCGATCGGATATTATCTCCCTGCACTGTCCACTAACCAAGGATACCTACCACATGATCAACCATGATAGTATTGCCTTAATGAAAGACCAGGTCATTCTCATTAATACATCGCGCGGGTCGCTGATCGATTCTGATGCGCTGCTTGAGGCGATCAAGGCTCACAAAGTGGGCGGAGCGGGATTGGATGTGTACGAGGAGGAGGCGGAGATTTTCTACGAGGATTTCTCCGATACGATCATCCAGGACGATGTGCTCGCTATCCTGCTTTCGATGCCCAATGTGATCATCACCTCGCACCAGGCATTTCTGACCAATGAGGCATGGGAAAATATCGCGGAGACGACGCTGCAGAACATCAAGAGCTACTTCGATGGCGTGGAACTGAAAAATGAAATCTGTTATCAATGCCTGAACAAAGGAAACTGCGACAAGAGCCATAAAAAGAGGTGCTTTTAATAAAGTACAACGCAAAGGCCGGCTGACAAATTGTCAGCCGGCCTTTCTTTCAGAGTTTCTTTTTTTCTGCCTTATTTGTTCATTTCATCCAGAGTGCTAGTGTTAATCCATAGTTTGTCTTCTAATTTTACATAAAAATAAAAAAACACCAATTATATATTGCCAAAACGGTTGACAATACAACTTGAATGTGATAGCATTATAAATTGCTATTGTATATCGATTAACAAACCAACTCCATACTCATTTTTCTTTATCATAACACAAGTGTATAAAAAAATCAATATCTGATAATAATATTTTATAACTGTTTTCTCCTAATATTACTCTATAGTGTAATTTTATCCCTTTTTTAATTTCGCTTTGATGCTTTTGTT
Source organism: uncultured Clostridia bacterium (assembly GCA_902478725.1). Taxonomy (GTDB): domain Bacteria; phylum Bacillota; class Clostridia; order HGM11514; family HGM11514; genus CABSMD01. Next base: position 2,023 of record CABSMD010000132.1, on the reverse strand, counting down.
ATATGAGTTAGAGTTACCCGATTTGAAAAAAATATGCAAACATTCGACGGTAAGAAAACGGATCTGCAGAAACAAAATTTTATGAGGTGATAGTGCTTATGGTACATCCGGTGAAACTGGGAAAGAATGAAAGAATGAGCTACGCTAGGATCAACGAAGTGCTGGAAATGCCCAACCTGATCGAGATCCAGAAGGACTCATACCAGTGGTTTATAGACGCTGGGCTGGCAGAGGTCTTTCACGACATTTCACCCATCACGGATTATTCCGGCAACCTGATTCTGGAGTTTTTGGACTACAGTGTGAACATCGACGAGGCTAAATTTGGCGTGGAGGAATGTAAGGAACGCGACGCTACATATGCCGCTCCACTCAAAGTAAAGGTCCGTCTGATCAATCAGGAAACAGGTGAAATCAAAGAACAGGAAATCTTCATGGGCGACTTTCCGTTGATGACGCCACAGGGCACATTTATCATCAACGGCGCCGAGCGTGTCATCGTTAGCCAGCTGGTTCGCTCACCGGGCATCTATTATTCGATGCAGTACGATACCAAGATGGGTAAAGAACTGTTTTCTTCTACCGTAATCCCAAATAGGGGCGCATGGCTGGAATATGAGACCGACGCGAACGACGTGTTCTCGGTTCGTATCGACAGGACGAGAAAGTTGCCGGTCACTGTACTGATTCGCGCGCTCGGATACGGGAGCGATGCGCAGATCAATGATTTGTTTGGCTATGACGAGAGAATGACCGCCACGATCGAGAAGGATACGACCAAAAGCACCGATGAGGCGCTGATTGAGATCTATAAAAGACTGCGTCCGGGCGAGCCGCCGACGGTGGACAGCGCACGCCAGCTTTTGTATGGCTTATTTTACGATTCCAGAAGATACAGCCTAGCCAAGGTCGGCAGGTATAAATTCAATAAGAAGCTCGGGATTGCCGCGCGTATCGTGGGGCAAAAGGCGGCGGAGAACATTGTCAACCCTTACACGGGAGAAATGCTGTGTAAAGCGGGCGACCTGATTACCCGCGCTATGGCAGAGGATATGGAGTATGCCGGCATCAACGAGGTCATGCTTGATATCGAGGGCAAAACGGTAAAAGTCTTTTCTAACAGTATGGTGAATATCCGTGCTTTTGTGGACTTTGAGGTGCCTGAAGTTACGGAGAAGGTTTTTTATCCTGTGCTCAAGGAGCTGATGGAGGAGCATGGGGAGGATGAGGAAGCGCTCAAAAAGGCGATCATCGATAATATTGATGACCTGATTCCAAAGCATATCATGTTGGAAGATATCATGTCTTCTATTAACTATTGCATGAATCTTTGCATGGGGCTGGGTACGGTAGATGATATCGACCATCTGGGCAACCGCCGCATCCGCGCGGTTGGCGAGCTGCTGCAAAACCAGTTCCGTATCGGTCTTGCCAGGATGGAGCGTGTGGTACGCGAGCGTATGAGCATTCAGGATTTGGACATTGTTACGCCGCAGACACTGATTAACACGAAACCGGTCATTTCTTCTATTAAAGAGTTTTTTGGAAGCTCCCAGCTTTCCCAGTTCATGGACCAGCCAAACCCGCTGGCCGAGCTGACGCACAAGAGAAGGCTGTCCGCGTTGGGGCCGGGCGGCCTGAGCCGTGACCGCGCCGGATTTGAGGTCAGAGACGTTCACCATTCCCATTACGGCAGAATTTGTCCGATTGAGACGCCGGAAGGTCCGAACATCGGTCTGATCAACTCGCTGGCGACCTTCGCCCGCATTAACGAATACGGTTTCATCGAAGCGCCTTATCGCCGTGTGGACAAAGAAAATGGCATTGTCCTGGAGGAGATTGAATACATGACGGCGGATGTGGAGGATGAGTTCACCATCGCTCAGGCAAACGAACCGTTGGACGAAAACGGACGGTTTCTGGATAAGAAGATATCGGCGCGTTTCAGGGATGAGATTCTCGAGGTTGAGCCATCGCGTATTGATTATATGGACGTTTCGCCGAAGCAGGTCGTTTCGGTGGC
>CABSMD010000131.1 GCA_902478725.1 uncultured Clostridia bacterium | reverse complement strand
CGGCGGCGGTAGTCTGATTCAGGACGCAACCAGTTCAAAATCGCTTTTTTATTATCTGTTCCTGATCCTGCTGGCCAAATGGAACGGTTTAAAGGTAATGCTGTATGCGAACGGCGTCGGCCCTGTGGGGCGCAAATGGAACAGGAAGCTGGCAAGATATGTGCTGAACAAAGTGGATTTCATAACCTTACGGGAACCGGATTCCAAAGAGGAATTGGATCGGATGGGAGTCAGCCGCCCGCCAATCGAGGTAACGGCCGATCCGGCCGTCCGGCTTGCCAGATGTCCGGAGGAAGAAACGGACAGGCTGTTAAAAAAGTTGAGTCTGGAAGGCCCGCTTGCTGTTATTTCCTTGCGTTGCTGGAAGGACTATGACGAAAGGCTTAAGGAGGTTATGGGAGAAACGGTCGCTTATTTGGAAAAGGAGTATGGTGTCCGTTCCGTCTTTTTACCGATGCAGTACACAAAGGACGAACCTCTTTGCAGGGAGATTGCTCAAAAGGGTAACGCGGTTGTGCTGCCCCAGGAATGTACGGTAGGCCAGGTGCTGGGCCTGATGTCCCGTAGCTCTTTGGTGATCGGGATGCGGCTGCATGCGATCATCTATGCCTCCAGTGTAGAGGCTCCGGCTATCGGCATCGTCTATGATCCGAAGGTAAGAAGCTACCTGCGCTCAATCGGGAGCAATGCGGACGTTCATATCGAGTCTCTTTCCTTTGAAGGTATGAAAAAACTGGTGGATCAAACGATGAGGCAGGGGCAGGCACAAAATGATATGCTACAGAAGCAACAAAAAGAGGCGTTTCGAAACGCCCGGATTGCGGTTGATTTGTTAGACGGTGCAAAAAACTAATGTGCCGCCTTTCTTTTTTTGTCCCTATGTTCTACGATGAGAAGGAGAATGTAGCCAACCGAAAAAATAAGCAGGTTTACGCCTAATAAAATGGCGGACGCCTTCAAATTTTGGGGCAGGAAATAAAAGCTCTGTTCCGGAAGTTGGACGACGGTTGGTACAGTTTGTGGTAACGGGAAAATGTTACAGAGGAATACGGTTACCAAACCTGAAAACATGGCTTGCAGGGTTTTGCCCGCAAGGTATGTTTTTTTATTGTGTTTTCCCAGGATCCCGGCGGTCTGTGCGTGGACGCACAGGCCTCCCCAGCCCAGAATGATAGAGGACAGGCACAACCTAAGTGGTAGGCTGGTGTTTTCCAGAGAGGCAATCAGATGGATTCCTGAGGTCATTTCCAAAATACCGCTTAACACCCCCTTCATCTGTTCCGCGTCCAGATGGAAGGCAAATGACAGAAAATCCGCAATGCCCGGAATGATACCAAGAAGGTTGCAAACATAGATCACGACGCTGAAAAAGATGATGTAGCCGCAGACCTGCAGCAGCGTTATCATGGATTGCCCGACTGCGTCGGTAAAAACGCTTACAAGGCTCTTGCGGTCAATCACATTCATTGAAACCCTGTTGCTTCGGGAGTCATGTTTTTTGTAAAACCGGAACAGGAGCCCAACCAGGACGGCCGAAATCAGATGGGAAAGAAACAGGATATAACCGCAGACATTTGAGGCGTACATACCCGCGCCTACGGTTCCGATGATAAATAGGGGTCCGGCATTGTTGCAAAACGCGATGACACGTTCATACTCCACCTCGCTGATCTCGTTTGCCTCCGCCAATGACACAGCGGTTTTGGCCCCAAGCGGATATCCGCTTGTAATGCCCAGAACGACCGAGCTGACCGCGTTTGCGGAGAGGTTGAATATTTTTCGGATCGTTTTGTCAAACACTTTGCATACTGCGCTAATAAAGCCGGTATGGATTAAAATGTGGTTTAGGATAAAGAAGGGCAGCAGGGAAGGCACGACGGTATTGATACAGAGATCCAGCCCGAACTTTGCGGCTTGCATGGTATCGTTCGGGTTGATGATGATGGCGGATACAAAAATGATGAGCAGGGAATATAGTATGGATTTTTTCATAAAACGGCCTCCTTCCTGCCATAACAGTAAATTGTATTCATTTGTGTTTCAATTCTTGCATAAATTATTTACTAGACTCAGTTTGTAAAGGAGATGGCTTAGATTGGCCAGACTACATAAAAAAGAAAAGGGAGAGGAGACGGAAAAGCTGCGCGAGAAGGTCATCCGCGCGCTGGAGTTTCCGGAGGACCTGGTGTATCCCAGAATCGTCATGTCGGGTAACAGGGAAATTTCAATTGAGAACTATAAAGGAATCATCGAATACGAAAATGATCTGCTGCGAGTCAACACATCGGTTTTTATTATTAAAATTGAAGGCAAAAACCTCGAAATCAAAAACATTAGTTAGTGGTAAACGGGACGGTTAAAAACATTGAATACATCTACTAAAGGGGGAAATCTGCTTTGATCTTGAATCTGTTTCATTTTTTCAGAGGATATTTAACGATAGAGGCCGAAGGGTATTTGCTCGAACGGTTTATCAATATCTGTACCCGCCGGAGTATTTATTTATGGAATATCAAATATGCTTCCAAAAACAAAATGTATGCCGCGGTCAGCACCGGCGATTTTATGCGGATACGGGGGGCGGCTTTCAAAAGCCATTCCCGTGTCAGGATCAAAAAACGTCATGGCCTGCCGTTTTTGGCGTATCGGTATAAAAAACGGCAGGCCTTTGTGTTTGGCATCCTTTTGTTTGCTATTTTATTGTTTTTGATGTCCTCGATGCTATGGAAGGTGGAAATTGCAGGACTTGAATCCACCAGCTACGAGAGTGTCAGCCAGATATTGCGGGAAAGCGGCGTAAGAAAATGGGTATTTACCCGCAGCATCGACACAGACAAGGTGAAATTCAATCTGATGCAGGAGCTGGACAGCTTGTCCTGGGTGGGGATAGATGTCAAGGGTTCTACCATGACGATCGAGGTGCGGGAGCGCAAGAAGGCACCTCAGATCATACCGCTTGACCAGCCGTGCAATCTGGTCGCCGCCAAGGATGGCATAATTTACAAGATGCTTGTGAAGGAGGGGGAAAACCAGGTTGCCGTAGGCGATACTGTCTGGAAAGGGCAACTCCTTGTCAGCGCTTTGAAAGGGGTAGAAGTAGAAAATCCCTTAAAGGTACATGCCTATGGAGAGGTGATTGCTCGCACCTGGTATGAAAAATCAATGGAACGAAAGCTCTACAACGAAAGAAGGGAGTATACGGGAGCCGAGACAAAGAAAAGAAGGATAGAATTTTTCGGATTTCGTATAAATTTGTATGGAAAGACTAGCATTCCCTACCAGGAATATGATACAATAGAGGACAGAAAAGGGAATATGATCGCGTTTGTTACGGAACATTATAAAGAGGTCAATGTTTACCGCGAGCCGATTGCCCTGGAGGATGCGCTCAACGACGCGGAGGAGAAGCTGATGCAGCAGTTGGCAGCCGAGGCGGTTGACGGGCTTCAGGTAAAAAACACCATACGTGATTATGTTTATGAGGATCAGGATACCATTTTAGTAAAATGCGTCTTTGAGTGCCTGGAAAATATAGCGGAACAACAGGCCTACACAGAACAACAAGGAGAGTTAACGAATGACGGAGAAGACACTGCAGATAAACAGGATGGATGAGGCCATGAACGTGTTTGGCAGCTTTGACGCCAACATTAAAATCGTAGAGCAGGCCTATGGCGTTACGGTTGCCAACCGTGGCGGCGAGCTCAAGGTAACCGGTGGGGAAGAGGGAAAAGTGGAACAGGCCGCCGGTGTAATTGAAAACCTGATTGCGCTCGCGCAGAGCGGGGAGGAGATCAATGAGCAGTCGGTTCGTTACCTGCTCTCTATTTCGGATGACGGCGCGGCCGACGGTTTTGTTAAGCTCAATAAGGATTGTGTCTGCATCACCTCACGTGGAAAACCGATCAAGGCAAAGACATTGGGGCAGAAAAAATACATCGATGCGATCCGGGACAATACCATTGTACTTGGAATCGGCCCGGCTGGAACGGGGAAGACCTATCTCGCGGTCGCCATGGCGGTTACTGCCTTTCGAAACAAGGAGGTCAACCGGATCATATTGACCCGCCCGGCAGTCGAGGCGGGGGAAAAGCTGGGATTCCTGCCCGGCGACCTGCAAAACAAGGTCGATCCCTATCTGCGTCCGCTTTACGACGCGCTTTACGAAATGCTGGGCATGGAAAACTATCAAAAATATGTCGAGCGCGGTACGATTGAGATCGCACCGCTTGCCTATATGCGCGGGCGGACGCTTGACGACAGCTTTATTATTCTGGACGAGGCGCAAAACACCACGCCGGAGCAGATGAAGATGTTTCTGACCCGCATCGGCTTTGGTTCCCGCGCCATCATCACCGGCGACATCACCCAGATCGACCTGCCGGGCGGAGTACGGTCGGGCCTGAAGGAGGCGATGAAGGTGCTTGAACACATTGAGGGAATTGAAAAAATCATGTTCAATGAGCGCGACGTGGTCAGGCATCCGTTGGTACAAAAGATCATCAAGGCCTATGAAAAGTATGAGTCACGCAGGGATAAGACAAACCGGTAGAAGGGGCATTTTACGTGGATAAAAAATTTACCTGGATCAATCGGGGTATCGTTCTTTTGCTGTTATTACTCACTATTTTTATTACCTTAAAGGGCTATATGCCCAAACGCTATAACCTTACGGTGGGCGACGTTTGCCCGGTCGATGTTTATGCCTCGGGGATCATAACCGACAAGGACGCGACCGAAGCGGCACGGGAGAACGCGCGCAATTATGTCCAGCCACAGTACGACTATGATCTGGATGCTTCCGCACGGGTAGAAAATAAGCTCACCCAGACCTTAGACGCGGTCGAACAGCACCGCGGGACGCCGGGCAGCATAGACGATAGAATCGCCGCATATACCGGCGGGGCAGGGGGCACACTTGCCGAGGACATCCTGTCCACGGTATTTAATCTTACGGATGAGGAGTTCGCCCAATTTCGAAGAATATCGGCCGATGTCATGAAAAAGACGATGCAAAATGGGGTGGAGGCAGACCATCTGGAATCAGCCTATATCTTTATACGGGACAAGCTGTATCTGGAAAACGTCAGCCAAAGGCTGCGTGATGCTGCTTATGCGCTCCTGGTTGGCTTGGTTGAGCCGAACAAGGAGTATAACGAACAGGCCACTGAGGCCGCACGTGAGGAAGCGGCGGAAAAAATAGAGCCTGTTGTTTATCAAAAGGGAGAAAAAATCGTCGGGCGTGGGGAACGTCTCAGTCAAAGCCAGTATGACATGATGGTGGAGATGGGCTATATCAACGACAAAAAGGGCGCGAATATTGCCAATTATGCCGGGTTGATACTGCTGGTCATAATTTTGTTCCTGTTTAATGGATTTCTTTTATACAAAGCTGAAAAAGAGCTTTTCTACAGTACCAAAAAATTGATGGCGTTGTCAGGCATTTATGCCGTGCTGCTTCTCATGATCTTTTTCCTTTCAACGCAGCCGGCCCTACCGATCTATGTGGCGCCGATTATAGCATTGCCGATCATGGCTGTGATTCTGTTTGACGGTAAGGTGGCGGTCATAACCAACGCATTGTTGTGTATCATCGCATCGGTTGCCCTGCATGGTGATTTTGAATTTCTGCTTTGCAATTTTTTTGGCGGAACGTTTGTAGCGCTCTATCTGACACGGGTGCGAAGCCGGGCACAGATTCTGATTGCCACCCTGATTGCGGCAGTGGCGGAGTTTATGGTGGTATTTTCCTTCGGCATCATCGAAAACAGTGCAATAACCGTTGCGCTGCTGCATGGCTTATATATCGTTTTGGGTGTCTTGATATCCGGCATTTTTGCAACCGGCTTGCTTCCGGTTTGGGAATCGGTTTTTCATATTATTACCCCGTTCCGCCTGATTGAGTATACCAATTCGGATCATCCTTTATTAAAGAGATTGTTGCTGGAGGCGTCCGGCACCTATCATCACAGCCTGATGGTAGGCAACCTGGCGGAAAACGCCGCGCGCGCAGTTGGAGCCAATCCGCTGCTGGCGCGTGTTGGTGCGTATTACCATGATGTGGGGAAGCTCAGGCAGCCGCTTATGTTTAAGGAAAACCAGTATTCCGACAATCTGCATGATATGCTGCCGCCGCGCGAGAGCGCTAAGGTCATTATCAGCCATGCGACGGATGGTGTCAAAATTGCACGGGAATATAACATGCCACAGGTGATCATAGATTATATCCTGCAACACCACGGGACGACGGCCGCGATGTATTTTTATCAAAAGGCGCGTGCACAGGATCCTGAAACGAACATTGCAGATTTTCGCTATGCCGGACCAAAACCACGTACAAAGGAAGCGGGTATCATTATGCTGGCCGACACGGTGGAGGCGGCAGTGCGCTCTATGGACGAGCATTCTCAAGAGTCACTGGAGCCGTTCATCAGCCATTTGATCAAACAAAAGGCGGAGGACGGACAGTTGGACGACTGCGATATCACGTTTCGGGAATTGAAGGTTATTCAGCAATCGTTTTTATACTCTCTGAAGGGGTATTTTCATCAGCGGGTACAATATCCGCAGATGGAGGATAAAAAGGAGGGGTAACGTGAGGGTCAGTGTTCTTTTTGAAAATGAACAGGATAAGCTGCCTGTTCCAGACGGTTTTTTAAATCTGCTACAAAATGCGATTGGATGCGGGCTGGAGATGGAGGGGTTTCCGCTGTCCTGCGAGGTGGGACTTACCTTTACCGATAATGAGGGAATACGAGAATTGAACCGGATGCACCGTAAGATTGACCGGGAGACCGACGTGCTTTCCTTCCCAATGTTGGAGGTTCGGCCCGGCGAATTTGATGCGATCGGAATCGGGGATTATGACAGGGATGAAGACGGCGTGCTTTTGGGGGACATTGTGCTGTCACTTGAAAAGGCAGAGCAGCAGGCGGTGGAATACGGGCATTCCTTTGCGCGTGAGGCGGCATTTTTATGCATCCATTCACTCCTGCACCTGCTGGGTTACGATCATATGGAGGACGAAGAACAAAAGAACATGCGTTTACATGAAGAGGCCATTTTAGTTCGTTTAGGCTTGAACCGCGACGAAGCGCAAAAGGGTGAACAAAAGTGAGGCGCGCGCTGATTAGCAGTTTCAAGTTTGCCTACGAGGGGATCTCGTATTGTATCCGGAATGAACGAAATTTTCGTATCCACTTGTGCGCTGCGTTTTTGGCGGTTGTATTGGGTGGA
>CABSMD010000130.1 GCA_902478725.1 uncultured Clostridia bacterium | reverse complement strand
ATGGAAAAACTGGTTCGGGAATATGAGAAAGACGGGTTTCATGTGAAGATATTTGCCCCAGATAGCACCATAAATGAAAAAGCCGCCAAACGGGTGGAGATTCGGGAAAAGGTGCTGCGTGCGGTTGGAGGCAAAAACCAGGAACTCAAACGGGCGGAGAAATTTGCAAGCCAGCTTTGATTATGATATAATGTAAGCAACTCGCTTTTCAACAAAAAAATATCTGCCGGTTTTGAATTTAATTCAGCGAAAAGGGAGTTGCTCAGTACCAGCAAAATTTATGGTATAAATATATTATTATATGTACGAAAGTTGATGAAGTATGGAAAAAACAAATGTGATGCGCCTTTTAGATAAGGCGAAGGTAACATATACAAGCCACTGCTATGCGGATACCGACGCGGTTAGCGGGATCGAGGTGGCTGAGGTGTTAAATCAAAATCCTAATCAGGTATTTAAAACGTTGGTGACAGTGGGCAAATCAAAGCAGTACTATGTCTTTATCATTCCGGTGAACAAGGAGCTTGATTTGAAAAAGGCAGCTTCCCGTGTAAAGGAAAAATCTATCGAAATGATAAAATCAAAAGACTTATTTCCGCTCACCGGATATATCCATGGAGGTTGCTCACCCATCGGTATGAAAAAGCAGTTTATCACAACGTTGGACGTGAGCGCTGAGCAGTTTGAAACCATCTTGTTCAGCGCAGGCAAGATTGGCTATCAAGTAGAAATGCGCCCGGACGATTTGGGAAAAATCATTCGGTTTGATGTATGCGATATTGTATGTGATACAGAAAAACGGCTGGCGGAAATGTGATTCCACCAGCCGTTTTATTTAGATGGTATTCATTTCTGTTCCAGCAACTGCAACACTGTTTTACCAGTCTCAATATCCCAATGTGTCAGTGCAAACGGCAAATCCTCTGTCAACCCTTTTCAAAATGCGGTCATCGCAGAAACAAACGCAAAACGCCGGCCGATTAGCGAGTTAAGCTGTTTTGGCTTTTCCTCCCCACCGATCAGAGCTCGGAGGAATTGTCAACTCAGAAAATATAAAATTTTAATGAGTAACGTTGAGATCACATCTTTTTCGCCGATATTAACAGCATCATAGGCCGACGCAATTCATCCCTCATTTCCGGAACTGTGTCCAAGAGAAATTCTTCCGGCTGTGGCTCAACAAGACCTGTTAATGCGAATCCGACTTCCAGCAGTGTGTTTACGTAGGTGGTGAGCGTATGATGATATTTTATTACATGCTCGCCTAAAAATACCGCGTCGCGTTTCCCTTCCTCAAAATAACGATCAATCGGCCAATATTCACGATTGCCGTCAGAATCATAAATCCAATCTTGTGGGCCGTGCGCTGTAAAAATGGGGTGCTCAATAGAAAAGACAAAGCTGCCGTCGGTTTTCATCGCCTTATGAATCCGCTTGCAAATATCGTTAAAATCGGGCGTGTAATGAAACGCAAGAGAACTGATGACTACATCAAATTCATCTTGTAAAAAATTGATATCCTCCATTGCCATTTGCCGGTATTCCACATTAGAAAAAGTGGTTTTTTCTCTGGCAACCGCCAGCATCTTTTTTGAAATGTCTATCCCCAAAACATAAGCAGCGCCTTGCTCGGCGGCATAAATACAATGCCAGCCAAAACCACAGCCTATATCCAGCACTCGTTTCCCAGTGAAAGATGGCAGCATCCTTTTCAGTTCATGCCATTCACCAGCCGCACGGAGTCCATGCACAGAGCGTGGAAAGCGGCTGTATTCTTTGAAAAATCGCTCATTATCATACTTGTTTTCCTTCATATTCGTTTACCTTCTACCCATTTGTTATTTTGTTTTCTTACGCAGCTGCAAGGAAACATCTCGCTGTTCCGCCACAGCCTGAATTAATCGTGATGCTATGGCAGATTTTTCTCTGATAGGAGTATCCGCGTTTGTCTCCGCATGGATTCGCTCTATCACAAATTTTATATCTTCTAATTTCAACAGGTTGACTGCAGTACAGAAAAGGCTCTTTTTGCGTCCGTCATCAAAGTTATTCAGAAGCTGTTCCAACAGCTCCATTTTGTTGTTTAATTCTGCAATATAGGCTTCCAAACCGATGCTTCGCACCTTATCAAAATTTTCCAATTGATTTTTATGGGTAATAAAGGAATCGGTAAGATCAGCGCCATCATACTTTTTACAGGGGTATTCCTCACATAAATAGCAATACTCAATTCCGTGCCGCTGGCAGCAGGATAAAATACCGCAGGTCGGGTGTTTTTCAAGAAAACCTTTACCGGCGCAGCCCGGACAGCGAGATGTTCCGGCTGTATGATAACGGGGACACAAACCGCAGTTTAATCCGCATGTGGAAAGGGAAGGATATTGTCTTTCCTTGTATTCCATTTTACGCTCACCACGTTTTTCAAAAATTCTGCTGATAAAAGCTTTCCGGCGTCAAGTCGGGATGTAATTTGCGATCATAACCAATCAAATATTTTCGAATATCAAAACAAAGTTCGCATTTGGAGGCATATCCATTCGGATTGGGACAGTAACCTAACTCTCGCGCATATCCCAAAAGAGCAGTGATACCCCCAGACATGAGTTTTGACATAACGGGATATTTCACAGGATCAAGCTCTCCGCCGACATCCTCGATCAAAATTCCCATGCCGGTACAGCCCGGTGGAATATACCGCCCCAGAAAATCCACATGAAAGTGGCTGGTGTTTCCCAGTTCCATGCAAGGTCCTGCACCAGAAATTTGGTCAATCGTTTTTTTCTTTCCAAGTCTTCTGGCTAAATTAAGTGCGCGTCCATTGTAACTCATGCCATATTCCAGTGCGCATTTGTCAATCACATTCTTCCCTAATCCTTGTTGCAATGCCTGCCCGTCATATTTCTTTTGAGGATCAAGTTTTCTAAGCATCGGAAGGTACCTGTCTTGCCACACAAAATGCGAAATACCCATTTCCTTTAAGAGCCGGATCAATGTATTGGGCTTCCAAAACGGGATAAATGCAACGTGAAACGGATCGGCAGAAACCATGATGCAATCCCCGCCGGCATTTACCACATTCGATAAAATCTGCTTGTTACGCTCAATGTTACTGCTGATCCACGCGGCGTTGGTTTCTATGTAATCAATCTGCAAACCGCTGTCGATAATAGCCTTGATAAGTATAATCAGCCCATCTATATTCAAAAATGGCTCGCCACCGCCAATGTGGATACTTCTGCATCCTAAGCGGCGCAGATGAGCACAAAGTTTTATGGCAGTCGCTTCGTCCATGTAGCCCGGCTGGGCGCTTGGAGAGCAACCATAGAGGCAGTGGCCGCAAGCGGCAGGGCATTGGTAGTTGGCGATAATCCCGCCGGATAATAATCGCATTGTTTATTTCTCCTTCACTCTCTATAATAATCAATCCCAATCTTCATTTATAAGGCGTTTTTGCAGCTGCTTCAGCTTGGATTGCCGCTGCTTATAGTCGGGCAGTATATCTGCTACAACCGCCCAGAACTTTGCTGAATGGTTGTGCTCCTTGATGTGTGCCAACTCATGCACGACCACATAATCAATTACATCATCATCCGCCATAACAAGCAGCCATGAAAAATTCAAGCTGTTTTTACCGCTGCAGCTTCCCCAGCGCGTTTTTGCGCCGTTTACCTTTATTGCAGTAGGCGTAACGTCCATCTGTTTCGCGTAGTCTAACCCCTTTTGTGTGAACACATTTTTTGCAACCATCTTATATATTTGAATAACCGCATGCTTGATTTCATCCGTAGACAAGCCGGGCGGCATGAAAAAAGATTCGCCGTCAAACCCCGCACGATTTCCGTCCGTTACAACAATCGAGTATGCACGTCCTTGTAAAAGTACCGTATCACCATAGTTCAATTGAAATACAGATTTGTTTTGGACAGATTGTTTGCACAGGGCTAAATGCGTATCGATCCATTCCTGTTTGGAAGCAACAAATCGGTCAATTTCAGATTTTGTTACTTTCAATGGCGCGCGCACCTCTACGGCCGCATCTTTAGTGATATGTATTGCAATCGTTTTCCGCTTGGATCGGATTAAATGATAGTCTGTCATCTGCTGTTAATTTTATCTCCCATATATAAACTTTTCTATCTTCTTCGGTTGAGCATCTGGATTGAGCTTATAAATCTGCTCGGTAATGGCCTCCACAGCCTCTTGTTCTTTTATTTTATCTGCTGTCAAAAAGATTTCATCCCCCCAGAATGTTTCCGTCGTGCAAAGCATAGTGGAGGCCCAGCCGTATTCCTGCCCTTTTTGGGATATTTTGTGCTGCCTGCCGCACATGGTAATGAAAAGCCCCATTTGCAGCTCAAGCAACGCACGCTCAAATTTGCTCTTATCCTCTTTTGAAAAACCGCCAAGCTGTTTGATTTCATGAAGGGGCATAGCTCCGCCATCCTCCAGCAGTTCATAAATCTTTTTGGCAAAATGACTGAGCACTCCATCGGCATACAGCTCATCAAAGGATTTCCCCTTGCGGCGTGCCGTCAAAAAGTATGGATACCAGTCCTTGGTGATATAGCCAGATTTCTTGAAAAACACCTTGCCGTAAGCAATGTCATTTCGCTCGTCCAGCACACGCATCCGCCATTCCCACGGATCGGTTTCAGCATCGCCGGTATGCCAACGGATGGGACTGTCCGGCGGTTGCTTGTCCCAACTATGATTTACAAGTGCAAATATGCCTTCATCATTGCCACCACCAAGTGAAAAGCCTGCTGTAAGCAACTCGGTACAGAAATCACTGTAATTTTGAATCATTTTATTTTCTCCAATTTTTGTTGAATATATTTTGGCAACTTAGATACCACTGTTTGATACGAATGATCGGCCATATGCAAAATTTTCTCGCCTAGCACATATATGCAAAAACCCGCCCCTTCTCCTGCGACGGTGCTTTGACTTTCATGACCATCACATCCAGCCCCGTTTTCTTTTTGATTTCACGCACGGCACAATCCACAAAGCTTTCTCCTTGTTCCACGTGACCGCCGGGGAAGGATAGACCTTTCCAGCTCTTGATCCTGTCCTGCACCAAAACCTTTTGAGTAGTAAGGTCTTGTATCATCACCATGGTTGTAAGTTCAAATTTCGGCATGATTGTTGTATCCTCCGTTTTTCACTTTGCTCAAATATTCTCTCATGCCGTCTTCCTCGCACTGCTTATATGTCAATCCAAAGTGCTCCGCAACGGGGAGAGCGAGGGTGTGGAACAAATCACACATGACAAAGATGGCATTCCAAATCTGCTGATAATCACTGTTGGGATAGGTTTTCTTATATTGTTCATACAGCTTCGATGAAAGGTATCGTTTGAAATACTTGCCATTCTTTCCCACCGAAAGATTAAATCCATGCTGTATACCAATATACCAGCCAATCATATCATGCAATTCAGGGCGAACGATCTCGTTTAGCATGTGCATGACATACGGTAATTCGTCCCGGGCGATGCCTTTTGCGACATTGTTCAAACACCACCAAAAATTATTGCAACAGGAATAATAAAATAGTTCATCCGGCTCTTTCAGCCAAAAACTCTTATCTGTTGGCGGCGGGTAATTGGGAACAATTCCGTCCTTATCAAGCAATGTCACTGTCAAGCAGTCATATTGCACTAAATTCTCCTTGTTTAGCGGAACTAATGACAAATCTATCCTGTTGCCGTCTTCAAACAACATGAGATATCCGAAGTGTCCGTCTGGGTTATCTGGATAACGCATAGTTTCAGGCATTTGCAACATGAGTCTGTTGCCGAAAACGTCTATCCAACTATGATCTATTATAAATAAGTCAATATCCGTTACTATGTAGGCAATGTCAAAATCCTGATAAATATCTTTTGTCACGTTGGGATTAGATCTTGATCCATTCATAAGCACGGCACGGATACGCTCGTCCGCTTTTGCGACACTGAGAATCAACTCCATCATTTCCTGTTCCGTTCGCATAGCCTCACCTCTTAACGTTTTCCCAATCCGCTTCCTTAAATCCTACCAATACAAAACCTTCGCCGATCAAAAGCGGACGTTTTACCAGCATACCGTCTGTGGCAAGCAGCTTCAAACATTCCTCCTCGGTCATAGTAGGGAGCTTGTCCTTTAAGCCCAGGGATTTGTATAACAAACCACTGGTGTTAAAGAATTTTTTAATAGGCAAT
The DNA here is from genome assembly GCA_902478725.1 of uncultured Clostridia bacterium. Classification (GTDB taxonomy): domain Bacteria; phylum Bacillota; class Clostridia; order HGM11514; family HGM11514; genus CABSMD01. Next base: position 1,103 of record CABSMD010000130.1, on the reverse strand, counting down.
CCACTTGCGGCATACCATTCTTTCAGTTCTTCGTATGTGGGATTGTTCCGCTTAATATCACGCAGTTCATATTGGACGCCCTGATCCTCCAGCCATTTTTGTGCCTTTTGGCAGGTTGTGCATTTGGGATAACAAATAAATTTCATAATTCTAACACTCCTTTTTTCTTAAAAGTTTCCCATAAGGATGGGAGGGGTCTGTATCCTCAAGTATTTCTAATTGACCCTCCTCAATTGCTCTCAGCGGGGTGTTTTCAGTCTTCAGGTCATTCCAAAGCTGGCTCTGTACCTGTTTCTCTATATCAGAGATCTTGCGCTCCAAAGTCAGATATTTATAAAACTGTCCGGGAATATACTTCTTTATAATCCTTCGGTATTTCCTATCCGATTATCATACTATAACCGCAAAATCTTCTGAGCTGAAATTAGAATAATACCGCCCGGTTTGTGCCGTAAACTTCAGCACACAGTAATCCGGGTCGGTCACCCCGCCGGGGTAGTACATGGTATCGCCGTCACGCCATATCATTTCTTTGCTAACGGCATCCTCCAAAACCTCCATGGTGCCAAGTAATTGTACACCGCGAAAAAACCGCTTGTCATAAAAATAAATGCAAGCATTTGGATTGGCGCGATACTGCGCCACACGCCTTGACGATGTGTTAGTAGTGAACCAAAACGCCCGGATGCCCTCACGCTTACGCGGAGGAAGCATGGCTTTCATATTCGGAAAGCCTTTATCATCAACCGAACTGATAAAGGCTACGCCCTGTTTGTCAATCAGGTTACCTATCGTCTGCTCAGGATTGCGCATCATATCCTATTCCTCATTTCTGTAAATCTGTTTTATTCCACAATTACGGCTGTTTTGCTTGCGGTGACCATCAACATGTTGCCGCCCTGGTCACTTCGCCAAACACAATGCCTTTGTACGCAATAATTTTCTTTCCCTCGATGTGAGGTGTTGTCGTAATAATCATTTTGTTTCCCCCTAATATTCGATCTGAATTTCCAGACCTTTGCCGGATGTTATCGGTGTCACAGACTTTATTTTTTCTCCCTCATGTTCCAAAGCAGTTACAATATGGCGGGTTACAATGCCGA
>CABSMD010000129.1 GCA_902478725.1 uncultured Clostridia bacterium | reverse complement strand
CATACTGCTACACCAACCTTTGCATAAATTCCAGTCGCTTTCTAGAATAGAAAAAAACCAGGCCGTTATATCAGGACGGTCCCCCATATGCCGCCGTACCTGTCGTGAAACGGGAACGGGCCGGTTGAACCATTCTGATATACCCCACCTGGTTTTATAAACAAAAGAAAAATTACGCCTTTGCGATGCTGTCTTTGAACGCCTTGCCAGCCTTGAATACAGGAACCTTCGAAGCGGGGATCGTGATCTCTTCTTTTGTCTGCGGATTCCTGCCCTTTCTGGCAGCCCTTTTACGGACCTCGAAAGAACCAAAGCCAACCATCTGTACTTTATCGTCCTTCTTCAAAGCGCCTTCAACCGTTTCAACAAACGCGTTGACCGCCTTTTCAGCGTCCTTTTTTGTCAGCTCCGCTTTTTCTGCTACTGCTGCAATCAGTTCTGCTTTATTCATTTGTATACCTCCTTTATATTTGAAACACATGATATAACTTCGCTGTAATTCGGAAAACTCCTTCTTTTTTCGGAATTTTTTTTGATTTATCAGTGTTTTTGCCCACTTTTGTTAATTTTTATTCTCATTTTGAGAAATTTTTACTCTCTCCCACAGCTCATCCATTTCGGAAAGGGACATTGCCTCCAAGCTGCGCCCCATCTCAAGCGCCATTTGTTCCACCTGCGAAAAACGGCGGATGAACTTCTCCGTCCCCTTTTGTAGCGCAAGCTCCGGCTGGATGCCGGACAGACGAGCCACGTTGACCGCCGCAAACAGCAGGTCGCCGAATTCTTCCTCCGCACGGGCGGCGTCCACTCCCAACTCCCGTTCGAACTCACCAGTCTCCTCCCGCAGCTTTTCGACTGCCGGAGCCGCCCCGTCCCAGTCAAAACCGACCTTGGCGGCCGCTTCCTGCACCTTATAGGCGCGCATCAGGGCGGGCAGTACGGCGGAGATGCCCTGCATGGCGTCAGTCTGGGTCTTTTGTCCCTTCTCCTGTTTTTTGATCTGCGCCCAGTTTACCAGCACGTCATCGCTGGTTTCGGCCACCGCATCCCCAAACACATGCGGGTGACGGTGGATCATCTTATTGCAGACGTAGGACAGCACGTCGTCGATGGTAAAATCTCCGGCCTCCTTGCCGATCTGCGCGTAGAACACTACCTGCAGCAGCAGGTCGCCCAATTCGTCGGCAAGCGCCGCACGGGATTCATCCACCGCCTCTATGACCTCATAAGCCTCCTCCAGCACGTACCGCTTCAGGCTCTCATAGGTCTGCTCGCGATCCCAGGGGCATCCGCCCTCTCCCCGCAGCTTTTCCATAATTTTCAGCAAATCCTCAAAGGTATACATCCTCTTCACTTCCTACTTTATCAGCTTGTATTTCTGCATAATCTCGGCCAGCTTCTCGCCCTTTGGCAGCATTACGACGTCCTCCCGCTTGATCCCTCCAACCAAAAACAGCACCGCAAGGTACAGCAGCGCGCCGACGGCTATGCTGAGAATGGTCACAATGCTGGGAGAGGGCAGGTATTTTGTCAGTAAGGTATAGACCACCAGTGTGCCCGCGCCCATCACAGCAGTGGCAAACAGAGGCTTAACGATGAAATCAAGGATGCTCAGGCGCACCCTTGTCACCTTCATCACCCAGAACAGGTTCAAAACCGCGATCACAAAATAGCAGATGTTGGTGCTGATCGAGGCGCCCAGGATGTTAATGGACGGAATTCCGATCAGAATATAGTTGGAAGCCGCCTTGACCAGCGCGCCGATTCCCATATTGATGACCGGAATCCATACCCGGCCCGCCCCCTGGAGGATCGATGTGCTGACCGATACCAGCGTGACCCACACGATGGCGATCGCCAATATCTCAAGCATCTGGCTGGAGGTGGTATCGTTGTAAAGCAGGTTGAGCACCGGCTTTGCCATGACCGACAAACCGATGGTACAGGGCATGGCGAACAGCACCGTGATCCGCAGAGAGGACGCTGTAATCTTTTGCACCTCTTTGCGGTTTTTGATGGCAAACGCGCTCGAAATCGCGGGCACCACGCTGATGCTCAGCGACATGATCAGGGTCAGCGGCAGGTTAAACAGGGTCGCCGCATAGCCGGAATACGCGCCGTACAGCCACCGGGCCGCCTGCTCGCCCAGCCGCCCCTGCGTCAGCAGGGTGGACAGCTCGCTCGCCTGATAATAGTCGAACAGCGCACGCGCCTGTTCGGGTGAGAACAGGATGCTTTGCAGGCGGCTGCGCACCATCACGGTATCGATCAGGGTCGTGATACTCGAAACGCACGCGCCGATGGTGATCGGCACGGCGATAATAATCAAACTCTTATAAATCCTTCCCACAGGAAGCGGATTCTCCGGCGCGGCCGGATGGCCGTGAAAGATGCTTGCCCTCGTCCGGCTGTAGATCAGCATCATCAATGCCGCGCCCGCGACCGTACCGGCTGTTACGCCCGCAATCGCGCCGGCCGATGCGATCTCGATCCCCCGGCTGACGAGCACATATGCCAGTACACACCCGATGACAGGCTTGCCAAGCGCCTCTACCACCTCAGAAAGCGCGGTGGGGATCATGTTCTGCGTCCCCTGGAACAGTCCGCGGAAGCCCGCCATAACGGCCACAAAAATGAGCGCCGGCGCAACCATCTTGATGCTGGCGATCGTTGCGGTATCTTTAACGATGTTGGCAAGCGGCTCCGCAAAGAAGAACAGGACGCAGGCCCCCAATATGCCCAGAGCTACAATCAACGTCATGGCACAGCGGAAGATACGCTTGGTTTCATAATAGTCGTCCATCGCCAAACGTTCGGACACCATTTTAGAGACCGCTACCGGCAGCCCAGCCGTCGCCACAATGAACAGCAGGACATAAAACTGGTACGCGGTATTAAAGACCGCCATGCCCTCTTTATCAATGATATAGGCCAGCGGGATTTTAAACAGTGCGCCGATGACCTTGGTGACCGCGTTTGCGATCAGCAGGATCAGCGTGCCCTGTAAAAAGGTCTGTTTTTTCAATCCACCCAAATGTTTTGCCCACCTTTCTGTTCGGTATTACACCGCAAAACGCGGAGGAAGCCAATACTATAAGTATTCCGAAGCGTCCCAAAATATGTAGTAATACCGGCATAAAACAAAAAAGGGTACTGAAATTAATACCCTTTTGGCCGCCCTGCCGGCAGGCAGAGCTTGTTTATCTCAGGAAGGACGGCACATCGATCCCGCCGTCTTCATCGGTGTCCTCAGAGATGCTGAACTTACGGCCAAGCTGTTTTCTCTCACGCGAGCGCGAGCCGGTGGATTCAAACCCGGTTGCAATCACGGTGACGGACAGCTCGTCCTCACAGCTTTCATCGATCATGGCGCCTAAGATGATATTGGCGTCCGGATCAATGGAGTTTTGGATCAGGTCGGCCGCCGCGTTGACCTCAAGCAGGCCCAGATCGGCTCCGCCGGTGACGTTTAAGATCACGCCCTTCGCGCCATCGATCGTGGTTTCCAAAAGCGGGCTGGAGATCGCAAGCTTCGCGGCCTCCTCCGCGCGGTTTTCCCCCTTGGCCTTGCCGGTTCCCATATGGGCGTAGCCGGCGTCCTTCATAATCGTCTTGATATCGGCAAAGTCGAGGTTGATGAGCGCCGGGGTCACGATCAGGTCAGTGATCCCCATCACGCCCTGCTTTAACACCTCGTCCGCCATGGCGAACGCATCGACGATAGTCGTCCCCTTCTGGGCGACCGAAAGCAGGCGGTCATTAGGGATGGTGACCAGCGTGTCCACACACTTTTTAAGCTCCTCAATCCCTGAATCCGCATTTGCGCGGCGTACCTTACCTTCAAAAACGAACGGCTTTGTTACGATACCGACCGTCAGGATTCCCATTTCCTTGGCCACCGCCGCGACGATCGGCGCGGCGCCCGTGCCGGTGCCGCCGCCCATACCGGCGGTCACAAACACCATGTCCGCCCCTTTTAAGACCTGGGCGATCTCCTCGCGGCTCTCCTCAGCGGATTTTTGGCCGATCTCCGGCTTTGCGCCCGCGCCAAGCCCGCGGGTCAACTTTTCGCCGATCTGCATCTTCTGGTTGGCCACCGACTGCTTGAGAGCCTGCTTGTCCGTATTTATCGCGATAAACTCGACAGACTGCATCCCCTTTTCCACCATCCGGTTGACAGCGTTGTTCCCGCCGCCGCCTACGCCGACCACCTTGATCTGCGCAAAATCACTCGCCGTTGTATCAAATTCAAACATACTGACTCCCCCTTGTATTTATCACAAGATTTTATTTGTAAGAAATTCTTTCTTTATCAACTGCGGAAATCCGCAAACTCACGCCTGATCCTTTTTCCCGAGCTTGCTCATCATAAACCGCCGGATGATCGCAAAGTTCTGGAACAGCCGCGTGCCAAACACGATCACGGCCGCCAGATAGATATCCAGATCCAGCTTGTCCCCGATAAAGGTAAGCAGCACCGCAAGCAGAGTGTTGCCGAAAAAACCGGACAGGAAGATTTTTAAATTGAAATTCTTTTGCAGATTGGCGCATATCCCGCCAAACACCGAATCCAGCGCCGCCAAAATCCCGATGGCAATATATTTTGACAGGTAGGTCGGGATCAACACCGGCGCGTAAATCGCAGCCAGCGCGCCGAGCAGGAACGCAATCACACTCAGCAGCATTATTGAGCGCCCTCCTTCTTCACCGGCGCGGCGTTGTCAAACGTCATTTTTCCCGAATACCGCGGAATGGTTATTTTATTGTTCTTTTTGATGTTTACCTCAATCCCCCAGGCCGCCAGGGAATCCACCACCCCGTCGCGCATGGTAAGCGCGCCCTCAAGGTTGTCCGGATTTCCGATTGCCTTAATGACAAACGGCGCGGCATAGCGGTTGTTGTTCACGCTGACGGTGGAACCCGCGCAACGGATTTCAGAGGTAGCGATCAGCCTCTCGTTGTTGAGCGAGAGCGCCTCCGCGTCCGCGTCGCACAGCTCGTTGATGATCCGCAGAAGGTCGTCCTGATGCACCGCGTAGAGGTTTTGATCCACCTGGTTGTTCGCCTTGGTCTTGCTGTCGGTCACCGTCACAATGACCCCCGGCCCTTCCACCTCGGTCAGGCCCGCCAGCAGCTCCGCGCGTTCCAGCTGATCCGCCAGCACACCGGCATAGCCGCTGCTGTCAGAGGCCTGCTGCTTATACTCGTTGATGTCGTTCATATATTCCACCAATTGCTGATATAAGCTCTCATTTTTGGCTTTTTCGTTATTCAATTCGGTTTGCAGCGCCTCTAAGCGCACCGATTCGACATTCCCCGTATCCTGATGGCTCTTCACACTGCGAAGTTGGAGTATGATCGCAAACCCCATCAGGAAACAGACCACCGCAACCGAAACCGTACCTTTGTGAATCTTCATCCGCATTTCATCCTCATTTTAATCTATAGGTGGGATCCTTCGCTGTTAAGTCCACAACCCCCTTAGGGTTGTCCCCCAATTCGGAAAGGATCTGTTTGAGAAAACGTGTTTTATAAGCCAATTCGTCCGACGCACCCATCAGAACGGTAAGCCGTCCGCCGTTGAGTTTATATTCTATGCTGGAAGTATCTTCCACGTTTATCTCAACCACAGTTCCCATAAGATTATTATGTACTATTTCAGCGACAGTTGCAAGAATTATTTGCAATTTTTTTTGATTTTCTACGATAATTTTTTCTCCGGGCTCAAAATTAACCATTTCGGAACCCATAATTGCCAAATAATTGGATGTTTTATCCATCGTTACCTTTTCCAGGGCCTTGCCGTTCTTGTCAATCAGCACCGCGCCGTCAAGAAATGGCACACAGGCGATTGGCTCGCTTTCGGTAACACGGATGGCGATGCCGTCAGGAAACTCCCGCTTGACCTGCACACTGTTGATATAAGGGATTTTTGCGATATTTTTTTGAACGGTTGAAAGCTTGATCCGAAACAGGTTGACGCCGGTATCCAGGCCGGATGCTTCCTGGACAAGCTGCGTTTCCACCTTCTGGTTCCCCTCGATCCGAATCTCGTTGATGTTGAAATAAGGAGTAAACGCAGCCACCGCAAAACATACAAAAACCAACAGGACGAGCAGTACCAGCTTTCTTAAGATATGCTTCTTCTTGCGTCTCTTTTTTGTCTTTTGTGCAGCCATGGATAACTTCCTTTCGGTTGTTTAATCGATTCTCGAAATGTCCGCGCCGAGCGCGCCCAAACGGTCTTCCAGTCTTTCGTAGCCACGGTCGATGTGATGGATGCAGTCCACCGTACTCTCGCCCTGTGCGTACAAAGCGGCTACTACCATCGCCGCGCCCCCGCGCAGATCGCAGGCCGATACATGCGCACCGTAGAGCTTATCCACACCGCGGATGACCGCCACACGGCCGTCCACCTTGATATTCGCGCCCATACGCACCAGATCCTCCACATGCTTGAAGCGGTTTTCAAAGATGTTTTCGGTGATGATGCTGGTCCCGTCCGCGACCGCCAGCATCGACATCACCGGCGCCTGTGCGTCGGTCGGAAAACCCGGATAGGGGGATGTGGTGATCTTATCAATCGCGTGCAGTCGCGCCGGGGCGTCAATGGCAATCCGTCCGTCCGATACGTCGAGGCCGCAGCCGCATTCGCCCAAAATGGCCAAAATAGAGGCGATGTGATCGGGCACTGCATTTGTTACCTCAACCTTCCCTCCCGTGATGGCGGCGGCGCTCAGGTAGGTTGCCGCAACAATCCGGTCGGGAATGACGGTGTGCTCCACTTGTTTGAGCCTTTGCACCCCTTCGATAAATACCTCCGACGTACCGGCACCGGTGATCTTTGCGCCCGCTTTGTTCAAAAAGTCCTGTAAATCCTCGATCTCGGGCTCCTTCGCGGCGTTGACGATTTTGGTCGTTCCCTTGGCAAACACCGCCGCAAGCATAATGTTCTCCGTCGCGCCCACGCTGGGGAAGTCCAGATGGATGGACGCCGGATGCAGGCCGCGCGCGTCGCAGTAAATCTGCCCATGCAGTTCGGAAATCCGGATTCCCATATTCCGCAGGGCCTTCAAATGCAGGTCGATCGGCCTCGAGCCCAGCTCGCAGCCGCCGGGATATGTAATCTGGGCACGGGTACACCGGGATATGATCGCGCCAAGGAAGATGACTGAGGAACGCATCTCCCGCATCAGTTCCTCCGGTATGCAGTTGTTGGTAATCTGGGTGGAATCGACAATCACGGTACTCCCTTCCCGCTTCACCTTGCATCCTAAGGATTCCAGAATATCCAGCGAGGATTTGACATCCTTTAAGTCGGGACAGTCATGTATCACATTCTCGCCGCCGTTCAGCAC
>CABSMD010000128.1 GCA_902478725.1 uncultured Clostridia bacterium | reverse complement strand
GAAATAGCCAAGCGGCCGGCCGCCGTATTCGATGTATTTCAGATGGCTTTTTTCATCCTTGACACAGAAATTCACCGTCTCGGTGGAGGGGTTGTACAGAATGCTTCCATGGTACACCAGCTGCCAAAAGGGGATGGTTTCATCGCAGATCTCCGGCTGTTCCCCATACAGGTTATAGCTGGTATAGAGGACATAATCCAAATCATCCGCCAGATAGTCAAACCCGCCCTCCGAGGCAAAGCCTCCGAACATCTCCCGCGCCATTTTCGCGATCTCACAAACCGTTTTTGCCGATTCCGCCGCGGTCATGGGATGTCTTGGGCTGTAACAGCTCCGCGGCGGGAAGTTGGAGAGCACATCGATGTAATGCAGGCCGCGAAACCCCATTTTTTGGACTTCCTTCAGATTTCGTTCGGTATAGGACACGGTGCGTTTGGGACAGATGTGGTAGGGCTGTCCGCCGCCCCACAGGATTTCGTCCTTTGAATAACCGCCGTCCCCGGTCACGATCAGGTCGTCCTCATCCCAGTCCTCCGCGATCTGGTACATTTCCGTACTGTTGGTATGCGCCACCATCTGGTAACCAAGGGACTGGCCATACGCGCAGAGGGCTGTTAGCTGCTCCTGCCCGCCGATGCTCTCCTCAATGGGCAAAAGTTGGGGCCACCTGCCGTCGTGCCCTTTGGTTTCAAACCCCACAAGGCAGATTTCAACCTTGTCGATCCGCCGTTTTTTTAACCTGTTTAAAATCTCCTTCGTCCGGTACAGGTCACAGCCAACGATCACCTCCGGTTCGTTTTCGGGCGTCTGGCACGGTACGGGGGAGGGCACCGGCTTCCAGGCAAGGCGGATCCGCAGCTCCAGCGATTGTACGACGTAGCGCAGCGCGGGATTGCTTTTGACGCGCTCGGAAAGCGGCACAGGCTGCCTGATCTCACGGTAAAGCGCCGCCATATCGTTATAATCGCTTCCGGCTGGCAGGATGTAATACTCTACCACGATGTCTTCGTATATCCCGTTGATGAAAAAGCGGGGATAGAGGTAATATTGGCTGTTTTTGACCCCGGCCACGATTCGATAGGCAAACGTCATCCCCGTGACGATCGCAAAGATGGTTCGCGCGGAGGTTTTAAAGCCGAAGACGGGCATGGTATTGCTGTCGGACAGGTATTCGCAGTCGGCTTTCCGACCGAAGCGGCACAGCATGGTACCACCCTCTTTGGTTCCGCGGGGAACCACGGCGTAGCCGTTTTCGTCCTCGCCGCTGGTCAGAAAACCGGGACAGAAGTCGATGTACAGGCAATCCTTCGCCAGCCTCGTTTTTTCAAGCTTTACAACTATTTTGTCCTTTTCTTTTGCAACCGACGCTTCTATTTGGGAAACGCGGCGGTCTTTGTGAATGATCCGGCAATGCATCAAAACACCCTTCCTATTTTTTTGTTGCATTTTTATTATAGCTGTACTATAGTAGGGGTACAATGAAAAAACAAGGCTGTCATTTGACTTTTGATGCACATTCAAAATGACGGGGTATAAGACGGGATGGGGGCTGCTATGATAAAATCGTATGGGGAATATTGGCCGGAACAGGACACGCATGCGTACACAAGCCTGCGGAATGAAGAGTTTCAGTTTATCTGCAACAATCTGGTTTTTGAGCTGAAGGACCATAATTATTCCGCGATCAACCCGGGCTTTGTGAGTCGGACGCTGGTGCAGAAGGATTTTCAGCACACGATCAACTCCCTGCATTTTCTGATCGAGGGCGCCGCGGAATTGGATTTTGACGGACAAAAGATGCCGCTGAAGGCCGGGGATATTTTTCTGATCGGCAATCATGTGAAATGCAGCTGGGAGTATGCGCAGCCGTCTGTGGAAATCACGCTGCTGTTCAATTTTTATCTGGGGAACCTTGACGACCTGTTTTCCACGCTTTCTAAGCCGCTGCTTCTTCACGGTTGTATGGAGGACGTTTATAAGATGCGGGAATTGTTTGAACTGGATCAGTATGCCGCCCTGTTTGAAATGAAGCAGGTTGCCCTGTCTTATACGCTCCGGTTTTTGGAGATGAGCGCAATCGATCTCACCCGGCATATCAAATTGGTGAAAAAATATGAAAGGGTGTTCCGCTACATCAACGAACATCTGTCCATGGGCCTGCACCTGCGGGAAATCGCGCAGGCGACCAACTATTCGGTCAGCTTTTTTACAAAAAGCTTTGCGCGCGACAACGCCGTTACGGTGAAGCAGTATATCCACAGCAAGCTGATGTCGGAGACCGAGCAATTGCTGCTTTATTCAGACCTGCCTCTTACGGAAATCGCAAACCGGTATGCGTTTTGCGAGCTGTCTTACTTTACAAGGTGGTTTCAGAAATATAAGGGCTGCACCCCTTCCCAATACCGAAAACAGTTCCGGCAGACGATGCAGTATGTTATTCGTGGCTGACGCAAAACAGCCGCTATGGAAATCCTTCATAGCGGCTGCCTGTTATTGTTTCAAATTGTACTTTCCGGTCAGGTCGTAGTATTTGATCCGCGCCAGATCCGCCGCCATGCGAGCCGAGTCGGTCAGGGGGTTGACCTTTGAGGGGCGGACGGCGCGGTTTAGACGCACGGGAAGCTCGCAGATGCGGAACCCGTATTTCTGCGCCAGGTATAAAAATTCCACGTCAAAGGCGTAGCCGGTGATGCGCAGCCGGTCAAACAACGCCGCCGCTGTCCGGCGGAATCCCTTGAAACCGCACTGGGTATCCGCCACGCACAACCCGAGGCAGCGCGTGAGCGCGGTGAAACCGCCGGAGAGGGCGCGGCGGACGGCGGACACGGGCACACCGTCGCTCATCCGCCGCCCCGCGACCACGCCCGCGCCCCCTTCCAAAAGGGACACCCCTTCCAAAATGGCGGAGGGCGGGTAGGCAAGATCCGCGTCGGTAAAGAAGATATACTGCCCCAGCGCGGCCTGCACGCCGGTTTTGACCGCCTGCCCCTTCCCACGGTTTTGCGGATGGGTCAGCACCCGTACCCCCTTCATCCCGCGCAGCAGCGCACCGGTATTGTCCTGGCTGCCGTCATCCACCGCAATCAACTCGAACCCGCGCCCATATACCGGCGCAAGCGTGCTTTGCAGGGCGGAAACGGTATCCGCGATACAGCTTTGCTCATTATAAACCGGCAGCACGACCGTCAACTCCACAAAAATCACACTCCATCTCTCTATTCGTATCACAAAAGGCTGACCCCTCAGCCCGGCAGGGGGAAGTAGCGCTCCTCCAGCCGATCCAATCGTATGGAGGCGCTGAACTGGTCGGTGATCTCCTGCACCAACGCCTCCTCCGCCTGCTTTTCAACCCAGACACGTACCTCGATGACATCGGTATAGGCAGGCTCCTCCAACACCGCGCCGGCATTGCTGATTATATTTTGAAAACGGCCCCAGTCGGGATACTGCACCGCACCACCGTAACACGCGCTCAGCCGCATGGTCACGATACCTGCCGCATCAAGCGCCAGACGCGCGCTTTTGCCATAGGCGCGCACCAGGCCGCCGGTTCCCAACAGCGTCCCGCCGAAATAACGCACCACGATGATGATGCAGTCGGTCACACCCTCGCGTGTGATGACGTCCAGCACCGGGAGCCCCGCTGTTTTGGCCGGTTCCCCATCGTCCGAATACCGGGCGGTGTGGTTGTCGCGCAGGACATAGGCGTAGACATGATGGGTCGCGGCAGGGTGCTGGGTACGCACTTCCTCCAGCTTGGCCAGCGCCTCGCTTTCACTCGCGGCGGGGAAGCAATAGGATAAAAAGCGCGAACGCTTTTCTATAAGCTCCGCCGTCGCCGCCTTGCCCGCTGTTTGATAGTCCATCTGCACTGCCTCCTTGCTTCCATCCAAGAGGGTGGAACTGATTGATTGGGTTATTGCAGGTATTCCTGCAAACGGTCGAGGGCTCCGGCATCCGCCACCAGCCGGATGCGCGTCCCCTCCGCCTCATGCTCTTCCGATAGTATCTTACACATCTCATGCGCGAACGAAACCGCCGCCCCGTCGGCATAAGGGATGAACGCCTCGGCCTCCCGTTTTTTCGGCTCCAGCGCAGTGCGAAGCTTTGATAAAAGCTCCGGAATGCCACGCCCGTCCCGGGCGGAAATGCGGATCGAATCCGGCCCGCCGGGGAGATCCCCGGTCGCCAGGTCGGTCTTATTATAGACCGTCACGACCGGCTTTTCCGCCGCGCCGATCTCCCGCAGCAGGCGCTCGACTACCTCCATCTGGGACCGGTATTCCGGATTGGACACGTCCACCACGTGCAGGATCAGGTCGGCGTAAACGCTCTCCTCCAGCGTGGAACGGAACGCCTCCACCAGATGGTGGGGGAGCTTGCGGATAAAGCCGACGGTGTCGATGAACAGCACCTCAAGCTCGTCCTCGATTTTACAGCGACGCACCAGGGGATCGAGGGTAGCGAACAGCTTGTCCTCCGCCAGCGTCCCCGCGCCGGTCAGCGCGTTTAGCAGGGTGGATTTTCCGGCGTTGGTATAGCCGACCAGCGCGATCACCGGAATCTGTTCCCTGACCCGCCGCTGCCGCGTCACACCCCGGTGCTGCTCGATCTCACGCAGCTCCGAGCGCAGATGGGAAATACGGGTACGGATATGGCGGCGGTCGGTTTCCAGCTTGGTCTCGCCGGGACCGCGCGTGCCGATTCCGGCGCCCAGACGCGACAGGTCCGCGCCGATGCCGGACAGGCGGGGCAGCATATATTGCAGCTGTGCCAGCTCTACCTGGCACTTGCCCTCCCGCGAGGTCGCACGCTGAGCAAAGATATCCAGGATCAGCCGGCTGCGGTCAACCACCCGCACACCTACCGCCTGCTCGATATTTCGCACCTGTGAGCCGGACAGCTCGTCGTCAAAGATCAGCAGGTCGGGCTTTTCCGCATCGCACAGTTCCTTGATTTCCTCCAGTTTTCCCTGCCCCACAAAGGTAGCCGGGTCGATCGCCTGCCGGTTTTGCACCACCACAGCGATGGTCTGCGCACCGGCGGTAGCGGCCAGCGCCTCCAATTCCTCCATCGAGGCGGGGGTGGATTCCTCCAGATATTCACGCGCGCCGGTCGTCACACCGACCAGCACGGCCGTTTGCATGTTTTCTTCCTGTTGTGTCATAGACGGCACCTCCTGTGTCAGCCATTCATTAGCCATTTTTGTTTTTGAGTATTCCGTGTTTTTAATTGCTATTTCGTACACTTTGTGATACTCACCGCCAGCGGCGGGCAGTTGGGATAGTTGATAAAATCATGCAGCAGCACGCTGTAACTATGGTTGTCCACCTGCCGAAGATACGCAAGCAATGCGTCCCGTTCGGCAAAACCGGTATCCCCGCCGCTATAGATGGCGAGCATAACGATCCCGTCGTCCGCGATCCATTCCATCGCCGCCTCCACCGCTGCAATGCTGGTCTGCGGCTGGGTGTACAGAGAATGGTCCCCGCCGGGCAGGTAACCGAAATTGAACATCACCGCGCGCACGCCCGGCGGAACATGCCGCCTCATGTTCTCATGCCCGTCATGGATGAGCCGCACCCGTTCCGAAACACCCGCCCGTTTTAGACGGGAGGCGGTCTGTTCCAGCGCACACGCTTGGATATCAAACGCATACACCTGTCCCGATTCACCGACCAGGTTGGCCAAAAACAGGGTGTCATTGCCGTTTCCGGCGGTCGCGTCCACCACCGTGTCGCCCGGACGCACATGGCGGGCCACCAATTCATGTGAAATAGCAACAGCGTTTTGATACATCATGTGTTCACACCCTTTCTACGGCAGATTCATGAAAGCGGATGGGTATTCCTGTTTAGTATACCCAAAAAATTCGTTGACAAGGGTACTATTTATGGATTGCTCTAAGCTGTGTCAGGACACGCTGTGCCGCCTGCCGCAGCCGCCCCTTGCGCGGCCGCAGGGGAAGCGCAACCCGGTTTGCGATCTCCTCGGCCACCTGCGCCACAGACAACGCCTCGGTATCGATGCGATTTTCAAAATCCCCGCTGTCCAGCGCTGCTAGGCAGGCCGGAATTTGCGCAGCCGCCCAGGAATGCTTCCCCTCGCCGCGTTTTTGCAGGCGTTTTCGGATCGTCTCCTCGCCCGCACCCAGAATAAAGTGGCGCACATCCACACCTTCCCGGCGCAGTGCGCCGATGATTTCATCGTAATATCCCTTATCGATGAGTGTCATGGGAACGACCACCGTACCGTCAAACTGCCTCGCGATGGCAAGGAGCATGTCGCGGTTGACGCTCCTCCACAGCGGTTCATCCTGAAAATTGGCTTTTTGCATCTGCTTCGGCTCATTTTTACGCAGCCAGTACCCAACGTTTTCCGGATCGTAGAGGAAGGAATGCGCCAACCGGCGGTGCAACTCATTCGCCGTTTGTGTTTTTCCGCTGCCGAACGCGCCGTTGATCCAAAGTATCATACCGTTCTCCCTTCAAACCTTTTACCGGCGGCCTCTCCTGAGCGCCACCGGCCCTCCCGGTAAAACCGGCCCGGCGGCACCCCGACCTCTCTGGTAAAGGTGCTGATAAAATTGCAGTAATCGGTAAATCCGGATTCGGGAAACACCTCCCGCACCTCCCGCCCGCTATAGAGCTGGCGCTTGACGTTGGCGACCCGCCGCCGGATCAGATATTGGTTGATGGTAGAGCCGGTCTTTTGCTTGAATACGCGGCACAGGTAGGTCTTGTTCATCGAAAGCGCGCCTGCCAGCTCGTCGAGTGAAAACGGCCTTTTATAGTTTTCTTCAATATACCGGAATATCCGGCCGCAGCAGCTTTCCGTTCCGGCCCGCCGCAGCTCGTCATGGGGCTTGCTGCTAAATATGTCCGACAAAAACGCCAGAATCTCCAGCATGGTGGAGAGTTTATACAGATGAAAAACCTGTATGCTTTGGGTACGGTATTTATAAAGGTTGATATACCGGTCAACCAGGCTAATGTAGCGCTCGTGCTCGCCGGCGTCTAAGTGGACCTTGTAAGGCGCCTCCCCGCCGGAATGGTACAGCCAATGAAACCATCCTTCGGACTGGGAAAGCTGTCCGATCAGTTCCGGCAGGTCGGGAAACACATTAATGACACATCTTTCGTAAACACCATCCCGCACGGGCTTGACACAGTGCGGCAGAAGGGGCCTGACGACAAGCAGATCGCCCGCGTCCAGCTCATACTCGGCGCCGTTGATGAGAAAGCTCTGCGCGCCGCTGACATGATAAAAAATTTCCGGCTGATCATGGATATGCACAACCGCAGGCCATAAGGCGTCACCCTTGCGGTGCGCCACGTCAAACGGCACCAGCAGCTCCTGGTATTTGATCTGTTCCTCGGTACGCTTCATTTCGGTTTTCCTTCTTTATTCTGCTGTTCTTCCAGCAGCCTGTGCAGATAGCCGTACAAATAATGCTT
>CABSMD010000127.1 GCA_902478725.1 uncultured Clostridia bacterium | reverse complement strand
GACAAGGGATTTTCCGGCAAGTCCACCGACCGGCCGGAATTTCAAAGTATGATGAAGGAAGTCCGCAAAGGACACACGACTAAAATCATTATATACAAGCTCGACCGTATCAGCCGTTCCCTCATTGATTTTCTCACCATGCGGCAGGAATTCGCAAAATACAACGTGGAATTGGTGTCCTGCATGGAGGATTTCGACACCTCCACCTCGGTGGGAAAACTGCTTTTAAATATCCTGATGATGTTTGCGGAAATGGAGCGCGAAACCACTCAGAAGCGCATCAAGGACAATTACTATGCCCGCGGTGAAAAGGGATTGTATCTCGGCGGTTACGCGCCGTTTGGCTATACCAAGGTGGAAACAAGCGTAAACGGCAAAAAAACATACACCTTTGAGGAAAAGCCGGAGGAAAGCGTGATACTCAGGCAAATGTATGAAAAATACGTTGTCGGGGCAAGTCTGGCAGAGATCGCCCGGTGGCTAACGGCGGAAAAAATCCGCACCGCCCGAGGGGATCGTTGGAGCCCAAATACGGTATCACGTATTCTAAAAAATCCGGTATACGTCAAGGCAAATGCCGAGGTATACAACTATGTCTTGAGCAAAGGTGCGAATATGAATAACCCCGTGGAGGACTATGCCGGGGAAAATGGCTGCCTTGTCTACGGCAGCGTTGCCGAGCGCAAGGGCGGCAAATTTGTCAATTACGAAAATTATTATGTTACCATAGGATTGCATAAGGGAATCATAGAACCGTCCCTCTGGCTTGCCGTACAAAGCGTTATGGACGAAAAGGCTCACCACGGCAACCTGGGAACCGGCACGGCCTCATGGCTTCAGGGGCTGATCAAATGCAAATGCGGCTACACCTGTTACATCAAACGCTACGCCAACAAATCCAATCCGAATAAAGTTTACCGCTATCTGTATTGCCGTGGACGACGCAACAACAGCTGCCCTTATCCCCGCAACATGCCGGAGGTCAGCCGCGTGGAAGCCATTGTGAAAGACGAGCTGCTTGCCTATCTGCGGCAATTGAAAAAAATACCTGACATTAAAATCCAAAAGGACCGCCCTGAAATTAACGCCCTGAAAATCAAAGTGGCACAAATTGATGCAAAAATAGACAGGCTGATCTGTCAGTTGACAGAGGGAAGTGAGATCACGTCGCAATACTTAAACCGCAGCATGGAACAGCTTCACAACGAAAAGAAAGCTTATACCGACACGATCAGCCGGATACAGCTTCAAGAAAACCGTGCCGCTGAATCCGGTATCGATATCGATTCTGTAATAAATCATTGGGAACGCCTTGCACTGGACGAGAAGAAAGCGATTGCCAAAACTATCATCCGACAAATTATTTTAGAGGGAAAAGACATTGAAATACAGTTTTATGAGACAGACTGATTTTATTTGCAAAAAGTGGGGACAAGCAATTGTTGAATTATGGAATACTCATCACCTCCCCACCGGGGAAGGTCGCGCCGATCACAGCCGGAAAAATCATAAAAGATACGATATTAAACATCATGGAAGAGTTGGGGGTATAAATATGGAAAACATAACGGTGGGTTTTGCTCTCACTGGTTCCTTTTGTACGTTTGCCAAGGTAGTCCCCGAAATCAAAAAACTTTCGGAAGCCGAAGGCATCCGCGTTCAGCCGATTATGTCCGAAATGGCATATTCGACAGACACGCGGTTTGGCAAAGCAGAGGAATTCATCTGGACGATAGAGGACTATACGTCCAACAAAATCATTCACACCATCCGGGACAGCGAGCCGATCGGGCCGAAGAACATTTTAGACGCGCTGATTATTGCGCCCTGTACCGGAAATACTTTAGGTAAAATTGCCAACGGAGTCACCGATTCCTGTGTAACAATGGCCGCCAAAGCCAGTCTGCGCAACGACAATCCACTTATTATCGCCGTATCGACGAACGACGCGCTGGGCGCAAACGCTAAAAACATCGGCGCGCTGATGAATATGAAAAATGTCTATTTCGTACCACTCGGACAGGACGCACCGCACAACAAGCCGACCTCCCTGGTCGCACACATGGAGCTTATCCTGCCCACACTGCGGGCGGCATTGGAAGGCCGGCAGCTTCAGCCGGTTATTTTAGGGCCGTAGTTCAGGCCAAAGGCCCTGACACAAGCCCGCATAGCATGCTAAAAAGGCGCGCCGCAGATTTTATCATCTCTGCAACGCGCCCTTTTTCGTGTATTGCGATATTCTTTTACACCCAAATGCCCCGCATTAAACAAATAAAACGCCGCTGTGCTTTAATCTCTCTTGCAGACCGGAAACGTCGATAGCACCAACCGACAGGCCGCTTTGGGCGCTCATGGCCGCCGCCCGCCCGGCCGCCTCGCCTGTAAGCGCCGCAACCGGGATGACCCGGGTGATCTCCCACCCTTCCCCGCTTGCGCTGATGATCCGCCCCGCGGCAAGCAGGTTGTCAAACCCCTTATGGTACAGGCAGGGGTAGGGAATCTGATAATGCTTGCCCTTTTTGCGGAAATCGCCCGCAGAGCCGATTGCATTGTCAAACGCAACAGCAAGTTCCTCTCCGGTAAATACATATTCACCGTCCAGCCGCCGAATTTTACGGTACTGCGGCATCATCGGCAGCATGGTAACATCCCGTTCATTGCGGCCGGTCTGCTTGAGCTTTTCAAATAAGAGCTTGCGGCCGGTGAGGACAAACCCCGTCACCCCGCCGTCGCCGCGAAACATCTCCATCCCCTGCGGATGGCCGTTGCCGAACAGGTCGGATCCGGCCGATATCCATTTTCGGAACTGCGCCATATTCCCATTTTCCGCAAACGCGCGGGCCGCTTCAAGATTCGTCCAGTGCGCCACATAGGAAAGGTAGTTGTCACCCAACACAGTCGGAACACCGGCACGGGACAAAACGGTGGCATTGCCGGTCGCGTCGATAATGACCTTCGCGCCGTAAAATTCCCGTCCCCTGGTATTCTCCACGATCAGACCGCAGCAATGGTTCCCCTCCATCACCGGACAGGTAATGAGCGAATCCAGCAGGAGGGTCACACGGTTTTGTTCCATAAATTCATCCAGCGCCATGGCAAACAGGGTGGGAGAAAAATGGGTCGCATACCGGCCCGCTGCCGGCCGACGGCCCTCTTTCCAGTCCGTCGGAAGATCGTCAAAGCCATAGCGGATGGCCAGGCGCAGCAACTCCTCCGAAATTCCTCCGGTCATCTGTGTGCCTTCGCCGTCGCACAACGGCTCATACCAGCTGATGAGGCCGATGGTCGCCAGCCCGCCGAGCGCAATGCTTTTTTCGATCAACAACACGCTTGCGCCCTCCCGCGCGGCGGCCGCCGCCGCGCTCACACCGGCGATCCCGCCGCCGGCTACGATCACGTCATAGGTCTCCTTCTCTATGACCTCCCGCTTATCCTCAAATTTCATAAAAACATCTCCAATAGTATCCGCTTTACTGATGGCGAAACGCACCGTCCTCTTCGTCAGTGTAGGTCGCGTACGCCTCGTTTACCAATTCGTCACGGAATATCTTTACATAATCCATCATATTGGGCGCCAGCTTCATTTGAGGCAACCGGTTCTCAGGGATCCAAAATACCTTGCCCTCATGTGTCTCCCCGACCAACTCCCCGCTGAATTGGCTGGCACGGAACAAAAACACAATGCTGCGGTCGTGGGTAACCTCATGCTCCCACTCCACCATACCGCAAAGGCGGGGCGAAGAGATTTCCAAACCCGATTCCTCCCGCACCTCGCGGATCACCGAATCCACGATACTCTCGCCCGGTTCGACATGCCCGCCGGGAAAGGTGATGCCGCCCCAGCCGTTTTTCTCTACCTTATCGAGCACCAGCACATGGTCACCATCCCGGATCATACACATATTCAAAAGCGTTACCATTATATGATCTCCAGCCCGTTCTTATCCGGCAGCGCCGGGAACGCGGCACCAAGCTCCTGCTGATACCAGTACGCAACCGACGAAATATCGTCCTGCAGCGGCAGATAACGTCCCCCGTCCCGCCAGCCCAGCGCCTGGATGGTCACCTTAAGATCGTGGTCGAAACGGATAGGATCCATCACATGCCAACGGTACATACCGAAGCGTTGCTGCGAGGCGTACAGCCCATCGGTCTTGTATACCAGAAGTCCAACATATGGCGTGGTATACTCACAGTATCCACCGTTTTCTTTTCCAATATCAAAGTTATAAGAGCCACAGAAATAGTCCTCGGTGCCGGTGCCGCAGATGGTTGGGAATTCGTCATCGCCGTCAAGATAAAACTTGATCTCGCCTTCCCCCCACCAGCCATTGTTTTTTACCCCCCAAAAGAGGTAGGTGCCGACATACTGCCCTTTTGCTTGAATGTTGTCAAGAATCGTGTACTCAGTCTGGTAAGGCAGTGGGTTGACGCGGCGGAACTGGGCATGGAAATATCCGCAATCCTCCGGTACTTCGGTCAGGGTATAGTCAATCTGGTAGTAAACCACCATCGGTTCCTCCGACAGATTTTCCAGCGTGACGGTACAATGGGAACGAAACGGCATCTCCCAATAACAGTTATATCCCGACTTTGGATTGTCGCATACACATAGAGAAGAAATCTGCTTATAATCCCCCACCGCACTGGCAAAAAAATCACCAACCGGACATTCCACCGAAGGCTGCTCACAACCGTCCCAATACATGCGCAATATAGCATAACGGTTATGAATTCTACCGGTCAGCCAAATGTGCTGAATCGCACCGCTGCCGGAAATGTCCCCCAAGGTAAAGGTTTCGCCCGGCGCAATATTGACCGACGGACTGACCTTCCATCCTTGCCCCAATTCGCGCGCCGCATTCTTTCCAGTACCCTCCAGCGCCATCGCGCCCTTTCCTTTCTCCCCTGTAAAATTTTCAGGCGAAATGGATCGCGTTTTCGCGTCAGACAGGCGCGGCAGGTTGCCCAGGTGCATTCCAAGACCATTAAACATGAGTTGCCTCCTATATCTTTATTAGTTTGATCGGATAACATACGGGACGGTTATTTTGGTAAACTTCGGCAAACGATTTTTGCATTTGTTCGGCAAGCAGTTGATCATCCCCATGCTCCGCCTGCTGGCGTTTGCTGACTAAAACGAAGGACCCCTCCCCCTCCTGCTCGACCAGACGATTCAGATAGACATCTGCCGCATCCACATCTTCCGGGTTAATTCCCTCGCGCAGCAGGAGGAGCCGGTTAAATTTTGCGGTGCGGTTACAGGATTCCAGCCGAATACGCTCAAAATTTTTGGCATGGATATATTGGGCGCGGATCTGGTTCGGGTTACAGCCGCTTTCGGCAATGTTTACGCCATCCGCAAGAGCCGCCGCCGAAAAACGCCCCAGCTCGTTTTCATCCAGCAAGATGCGGTAGTTTCCCCCATCCAGGCCGGAAATCTGCAAAATTTCACGGTTGAAACCGGGAGCGAGTATCGCACCGGCCGCCTCATACTCCTCCGACACCGGAAACGGCAGGCTGTACGGCCGGTAGGTAAACGCCAGGCTGTCCGGATTGCCCGGTTTGACGGCGGAACAGTCGCAATTATCATGCTCCACCACGCCGCTTCCGGCGTGGCAGGTAAAACGGGAAACTTCAGCCGTTTCCCCAAGCTGCTGCAAAATCAGGTATGCCATCACCAGATGGGTATGCGGGAGGGGATGCACGCGGTCCGCCCCGACCAGCGTGGCGGATGGATCGGTCTTTTGCAGGAGGCGGGTCAACTCTACCATTGGTGTGTGCAGGTCGATAAACCGCAAGCCCTCCTCCGCGCTGAGCTCTTTGACAAACTCGCCCAGCTCCGCCAATCCACCGTCGCAGCCGCAGAAGTTTTCCGCCCCCGTCTCAGCATACTGATCGTACAGCGTGGGGGACAGCAGGGTGATATCCCCGATCCCGCAATCCTGAAGGGTTTGCACCAAATTCCTCAGATTCTTTTTATAGTCCGCAACCGGCCCGCGCTGCTTTTTGGGATCCGCCCCCACACCGTACAGGTTGCGGCCAATATCGTTCATACCATACATCACAAAAGCCTTGTTGGGCTTTTTCGGCACAATGTCCCAGTCCATCTGCCGCAGGCCCCAGGGGACGCTGCCGCCCGGGATGCCAAAATTATAGGCTTCGATGCGTTTTTCCGGATAGCGCGTGGCAAAATAGTCAAGCAAATAGCCAATAAAGCCGCCATTGGCGGTAATGCTGTCACCAATAAAGGCGATCCTGTCGCCGTCTTCTATATACATGTTGCTACTCCAATGTAAACTCTACTACGGTATCCAGGCCGTCCGGCAGCTCGGCGGACGGGAAGGTGATAAACACACTCTGTTCACTGCCGGCGACATGCTGGGTCGCCATCCATGGCATGGACATAACCAGCTCGGAGCCGTCGCTGAGCAGGCGCGCGCTCTTGACCTTGCCGCCTAAGCCCACAAAGCCGGTCGGCCCAATGCCACGCTCCAGCACATGGGCATACAGCTTATTGCCCTTTTGGGTATATCTGCCCCACTCGGGTTTTGGAAAATCTGCGATGGTACAGCCGTAAACACTGTCGGAATTTTTGTCCATCCATTCTCCCACGGCGGTTAAGATTTCCACAGATTCTTTGGGAATCCTCCCGCGCGCGTCCGGCCCGACATTGAGAAGCAGATTGCCGCCCTTGCTGACGCACTCGGCCAGTGTACGGATCACCGTTTTAGGAGATTTGTAATCATGATCCGCCGAGCAGTAGCCCCAATGCTTGTTGAGAGTGATGCAAGCCTCCCACGGCAGCAGGCGTCCCTCCTCGTTGGTAACGCCCTCGGGTGGGATGATCTGCTCGGGAGACACAAAATCGCCCGCGTACACCGGCGGATCGGACAGCTTTAAGTCGCCGCCCAAGCGGTTATCCACAATGACATGCGGCTGGATGGAACGGATCATCTCCATCAGCTTGGTTGCCCGCCACTTCTCGCCGGTCATATCATCATAGGAGAAATCGAACCAAAGCAGGTCGATCTTCCCATAGTTGGTTAAAATCTCGCGCACCTGGTTGTGCATGTATTCCAGGTAATTGTCAAAGTTATGCTTGACGTCCCGGAACGCGTCGTTGTCCCGCATGGGATGCTGGCGGTCGCCATAGGCCGGATAGTCGGGATGGTGCCAGTCGATGATCGAATAGTAGATGCCGACCTTGAGCCCCTCCGCGCGGAAGGCCTCTATGTACTCACGGATCAGGTCGCGCCCCGCCTTGGTGTTGGTGCATTTGTAGTCGGTATACTGGGAATCGAACATACAAAAACCATCGTGGTGCTTGGCGGTCATAACGGCGTATTTCATCCCCGCCCGTTTGGCCAGCCGCGCCCACTCCCTTGGGTCATAGGCATAGGGGTCGAACTCGTCAAAATATTTCTGGTACTCTTCAATCGTTATTTTCTCCTGTGAACGGATCCATTCGCCCCGCGATGGAATTGCGTAAATCCCCCAATGGATGAACATGCCGAAC
>CABSMD010000126.1 GCA_902478725.1 uncultured Clostridia bacterium | reverse complement strand
TGGCAAGGCTGCTTTTTACCTTTTCGCCGCAGCCGGTGAATAACGCGGCAAGCAGGCAAACCAAAACCGTTAAGCTAAGAATTTTTTTCATTTCAAACCTCCATGTTTAGCAGTACTATTTCACTATTATACGACGAAACGGCAAAAAATACAAGAACATTTTCATGAACAAACGGTTAATTTTTCGTAAGAACATTCTGCAATATCTTGATTTCCAGTGTTCGCCCGCACCGGCGGCACTTGACATAAATTCCCCGGCAGGAGGCCGTGTCGTCGAACAGCACGACCTTTTTGCCGCAGAACGGGCAGAGATACCACATTTTTTTCACGGGAATAAAGAACAAAAAACCACCTCCCATTGCTTACAGGGAAAAGAGGGAATCCAAACCATCGATCATGGCCTTTTCCTTTTCGGCCTCGGTGCGGTTGTCCGGCAGGCGGTAAAGGGCCTTCATCCTGCGGTAGAAGGATTTTTGCGCCTTGTCCTTCACGGTTGCCAGATCGACCGCGCGGTATTCCATCATTTTTACAAACTGGTTGTCGTCGCTGAGGCTTTTGAACAATGCCTTAAACTGATACCAGTGAAGCTGTTCTTTTTGCAAGTCGATGCGGTACTGGCTCCAAAACGCCGAATAGATGTAGTCCGCGTCGTGTTCAAAGCTGTATACCGGCGGCCGTCTGCCGCCGCCCGTCTTTTTTTTGCCGTCCCCCTGCCCTTCCATGTCGCGTCCGAGGTAAAAGGCGAGCATGGCGGAAAACGCTTCCGGCAGGCTGGGGGGCAGCTCCTTGTAGCACAGGGTCAACAAAGTGGCGATCTTGACCGCATCCTCCAACGTCCCGTCAAGCATAATGGTCTCAAACCGGATCCAGTAGCGGTAGTCGGTGTGAATCGCGTAGGAGCCGCCGCATACCTCGATGGAATCGGGGAGCCTGTCCACCAGCAGGTTCATTTTTTACCCCTGCCCTTTTGCGGCTTGGCGGCGGGAAGCATGTCCATCTCCATCTTTTTCAGAGTTTCGGTGTAATCGCCCATCGTCCTGACCAGCTCCTGAAATGCCTGAACACAGGCGTCCACGCTCATCCTGTTGCCAAACATCTTTTCGTGCGTACCCTCCCCGAAGATGCGGTCAAACGCGCGGAAGAACACCTCGCACATGCAGCGCATCTGCTCGCTGGCCTTGCCGTCCTGGGGAACCTTGCGGATTTCTTCGTTGTAGGCCTCTGCCGCGGTTTCATAGGTCTCCACAAAGGAAACGTCGGTCACATCGATCTCCGCTTTAAAATCGCCATACGCAAAACTGTTCATACCAAAAAACCTCCTCAAATAGTAAATATCCCGGGGCCGGTGCGGCCCCGGGGAGTGCCGGCCTGCGGCCGGCGGTTCCAAATCTTTTTTACGCGGACGCGCCGTCCTCCGTAAAGGTCAGCGTATCGTCGGTGATGGCGGCCTGTCCGACCACCTTGTCGCCCTTGACCTTCATGTTGCCGCTGTAGGTGTAAGCGTCCATGCTGTCGCCCTCGCTGTCGGGGATGACCGAGAAATCGCGTTTTACCGCCTTAAACTTTCCGGCCGTCTCCTGTGTCATGTCAACCATGATGATGGAGCGCACCGCGTCGCTGCCGAGCAGCTCGTCATCGGTGATCTTAACC
The DNA here is from genome assembly GCA_902478725.1 of uncultured Clostridia bacterium. Taxonomy (GTDB): domain Bacteria; phylum Bacillota; class Clostridia; order HGM11514; family HGM11514; genus CABSMD01. The sequence goes on along the minus strand of CABSMD010000126.1, from coordinate 5,875 downwards.
AAATCCGCGTGAACCGGGTCGCCCACATACTGGTCGAAGCCGTAAGCGATCGACGGGCTGTAACCGGAAACATCGGTTTGTTCAAAGTACTCGTCCACATACTGCCTAGAGTACTCCTTGGGGTTTTTGGAGGTGGAGAGGTCGGTAAACCCCTTCATCCTGTGGTAAACCACCGCGTCGCCTTCGCCCTTTACACCGTAGAAAGCGACCTTGTCTGCTCTTTGTACCAGTTTTCCTTCCATACTAAAAATCCTCCTTAAATTTAAGATAGCTTTTGATAAACCAGCCTGCATTTGATTTCATAGCGCGCGCCGCCCAAATTGGCGTCCTTGAGGCAGCCCGCGTTGACCGCCTCGATCTTTTGCGCGCGCCGTCCTTCGCCCAACAGGGGCAGATTACCGCGCCTTGTCTGTTCGTCCAGCCACGCGGCGAACCGTTCGTAAAAACCGCAGTTTTCCAAAGCGGCCGCCACATCAGCCCCGTAATGCTCGCGGCTGGCAAAAACAAAGACAAATTCGCATAAGCTGCTCCCGTCCGCGTAGCGGCGCAGCGCGCCACCTTCGGGGGAGGTGTCGAGGGTGTATTCCACCGGCTTGTCGCCGAGAAAATCTACCTGTAAATACCCGTCCTTCAGATACGGGCAGCCCAGAATAAAATCCCGTATAGCCTCCATCGTGTTTACCGTCTTCATCCTGTATGCACCACCTTCCAGCCTTGCTCAGTCCGCGGCGGGTATGGCAAGGCTACCATCGTATTCATCCTGTGCATACCACCTTCCAGTGCCGTACCCCGGCCGAGCCGCGGCGGTTGTCCGAAAAAGAGGTCACCGTCATGGCGCCCGCGGGCGGCTCATCCGCTTCACAGTGACCGAATATTGCGCGGTCGCCGTTGGCAATGGATAGAACTTCCCCGGTGGGAATGCGAAGCTCGGTCAGGTCGGCGCATTGCAGGCCGTCCCCGGTGAGCGTGACCACAGCCCGGCGGTGGCAGGAGGCGGAGGCAACATACGCCGCGTCCCAAACCGCGCGGCGGGTTGCCGCGTCATAGCGCTTGTGGAACAACGTCAAATCCGTATCGGTAATCATTCCCTAACCCCCCTGAAAAGCAGCTCATCCGGCAGATAAAGCCGGATTGCCCGGGAAATTTCCCTACCATTGTTCTCATTCCGGTAAACGATCGCGTAGCCGTCGTTGTTTTCGGAGGCGATTCCCACCCTGTCGCGGTCGCGGTACAGAATATCCGTAACCGCGCAGACAGCGCATTTGACCTCATCCGGCGGATTCTCCCAATCGATCCGTCCAAAGGCGGCCGCGTCGACATAGGTTTGCGCGCGTTGTGCAAGGCTGTCAAACGCGTCGTAGGGAACCGTATCCCCCTTGTAGTCGTTGTGGTAGAAAGCGTAATCCGTGTATGCCATTGCCGCGCGCCCTCCTTATCCTCTGGAAATGATCCTTGCGATCGGGATAGACTTGTGGTCGATGTAGGTCGGCGTGGTCTCGCCGTCGTTAACCAGCGACCAGTTGGCGGCCAGCTCCAGTTCCGCGTTGGTTGGGGAGAGGGTGGTCTGCGTAGTCTTGGTGTAGGAGATGCCGCGCGGAGCAAATACCTTCCTCTGGCGGGAATACAGGGTGTCCTGCCCGCCGTTCTTTTGCGGGTCGCGGTACATCTCATACGGCACCTTCGCGCCGATGTCCTCAAAATCGAACGCGCCGTCGCCTAAGACATAGGTGGTGTACTTGTCATACGCCCCCACATCGCCCGATGCCGCGACATGCTCCACCGGCATGTTGTCGTCGATCAGTACAATCCGGCCGTTCCAGGTGCCCAACGTCAAATCCTGCTGGATACCGGCCTCGTTGGTGTACTTCATGTACTCAAGCAGATTGAGGTTTTCAAGGTTGGTGGCGACTGCCGAGTGGCAGATTACGACCGAGAACTTGCCCTTGTTGTCGCCGCATGCCTTGTGGATGGCGGAGTTGAGGGTGGTTGGGCCAACCAGTGCGGCATCGCCTGTGCCGCCGGTGATGTCGGTGGTGTGGTTGGTTACGAACTTCTGGTTCTCGGTGCCGGTCATCGAGAAGATTCCCTTCAGGATGGAGAGGATCGTGTCCTGGTCGACCGCGTCCCAGTATTCGGCGACCTGCTGGCCGACGTTGTCCATGAACGAGGTGCCGCCGGTGATATCCTCGGAGAAGTCGTCCTCTACCCATCCCTTTGCGCGGCCGACCACAACAACGCCGCGTTCAAACGTGGTGGTCGAGGTGGCGGTGATGTCGGTTTTGCCGTCATAGTTGAGCGGTTCACCGCCGATTGAGCCGAACATCGGCAATATTGCATAGGCCGTGCCGGTCTGTGAGCTAAAGGCGTTCTTGATTTCGGTGTTCCCTTTGAGCACGCGTGAGTTTTTGAGAGCGTTGCGCCTCAGATTGGGAATGCGTTCGACATATGCGCCGAACGCCTGTGGGTTAAAGCTTTTTGATTCAAATTTAGCCATACATGGTTTCCTCCTTTAAAATAGTTGGCTGGTTGTTTTGTCACGCAGCCATTGGTCTCCTCCCGGTCCGGCCGCCCCGCAAAAGGAAGTGCCGGCCATCTTTTTGGCTCCGCCTGTCCTCCTGCGGAAGAAACCTGGATGGTCAGATTTCCATACCCGGATGGTCCGCCTGGAATTTACAGAGCTCGGAGTAGGTCATCTTGCGCACGTCCTTTTTGCGTGCCGCGCCCGGCGTGTGCCCGACAATGGAGGGAAGCGGGGTTTCGTCTTCAAATAAAAAACCGTTTTCGGCGCGGATGCCGTCAAGCTGCCCCGCCAGCCCCGCGACCGACCCGTCCCCGGCCATTTTCAGTCCTTCGCGATTGATCAGGGCCTTCACAGCGGTGACATTTTTCGCCTTTGCCTTTTGGAGTGCGCCGTCGAGCGCGTGTTCAAACTGCATGGCGGCTATCCTGTCCTCCGCCGCCTGTGCCGTTTGCTGCATTTGCTCCAGCTCGGTTTTCTGTGCCTCCAGCTTTTCCTTTTGGCGTTCGATATCCCGGCCATTTTCCGCCATAATCCTGTCAACCGCCCCGTCGGTCAAGCCAAGTTCCTTTAAAAACTCTCTTTTCATGCCGTATTGCTCCTTTCACTACGCTTTTTTCGTGGTTGCTTCACCTGTTTTTCCGCTTTCACGCGCGCGGAGGGCGTAAAAAATGAGCCTGTTTCCTGTCTGTTGCTCAAAGACATCTTCCATGCCGGTACTATCATACTAGCAAACCCGACTTGCGTTTACTTGCGTTGTGACATTTCTTATCTTTTCCGCAAACCGCGCACCATTTTAGCGTACCTGCGTTGTCTCACAGGTTGACATTTGCCCCGTCCCATGTTAGGATAAACAGTAAGCAAAAACCGCCGGCAGCCTTGCCGGGACGAACGGGGGGAGAGGAATGAAGCAGGTCGACGAACGGATTAAATACGAAGAGCTGCTGGTGCCGTTTGACGTGGCGCACCGCAAAGGGGAGGCGCCCTGGCCGGCGATTGTGCACATCCATGACCAGACGGAAATTTTCTATCATGTCAGCGGCGCGCAGAGCTTTCTCATCAACGGCGCGGAGTATGCGCTGAACCCGCGTGACCTGCTTGTCATCACGCCCACGCAGCTGCACTGTGTCAAGCCGAAGCAAGATGCGATGTATGAGCGATGCGTCATAAACGTCTACCCCGACCTGCCTGAGATGGTCGGGCAGCTTGCCGATACCGGCGGGCGGTTCGGCTGGCTGCATCATGTCGATGCGGAGACGCCCTATAAGGTTCACCTGGGCCGTCTTGAGCACGAACGTTACATAAGCCTGGTCGACGGCTATATTAAGCTTCGCGGCGCGGGTTTCCATAGCACACGGGTCTTCAACCTCAAGCGGCTCGCCGCGATGCTTCAAATCCTGGTGTTTTTATCCGAGTTGTTTGAAAGGAAACCGCATGACGAGCTGCACCGGGCCGGAACCGAGAGCTGCTGTGAGCGGATTCTTCAATATATCGAACAAAACTATAAAAGGCCGTTTTCGCTGGACGAGCTTGCAGACACGCTTTCGATGAACAAAACCTACCTGTGCCGTATGTTTCGGGAAAAGACCGGTACTACCATCAACCAATATCTGATCCGGCGGCGGATCGCCAACGTCAAACGCCAGCTCTATAACGGGCGGGAGGTGCATGAGGTATATTCCGAATCCGGATTTACCGATTACTGTAATTTCATCCGCACCTTTACCAGGGAGGTTGGGGTGCCGCCGGGCCGGTTTTACCGGGAGGGCCGATGGCGCTGACCATACAATCAAACAGGCCGCGGGCTTATGCCCGCGGCAATTGCTTGCAATAAAGCAAGAATTATGGTATAGTATACAGATTATCTTGTTTGCTTTTATGATTTTTACAATTTGGAGGTGGAAAAAATGGGTACACAGGATAGTATGGGCTCGGAAAATGTCACCAGGCTCATTTTGAAATTTTCCCTGCCGGCCATCATCGGTATGCTGGTCAACGGCCTTTACAACATCGTCGACCGGATTTTCGTCGGCCAGTTCGTCGGCAGTGACGGTTTGACCGCGATCACGGTGGGGTTCCCGTTTACGATGGTGATTTTGGCGATGGCGATGCTTGTCGGCATCGGCGGCGCGGCAAAGGTGTCCATCCTGCTTGGTCAAAAAGAGGTGGAGGCGGCGCGGCGCACCATGTTTACCGCGTTGGTCATGAATTTGGTGATCAGCGTTCTGTTGACCTCGCTTTCTATCGGCTTCATCCGTCCCCTTCTGGTTGCGTTCGGCGCGAGTGAGAAGGTGCTGGGCGCGTCGGTAGACTATTATTTTGTCATTTTCATCGGGATCATTTTTGGAAACACCGCGTTTGTACTCAATGCGCTGATGCGCAGCGAGGGCAGCCCCAAGTCCGCCATGATATCCATGCTGATCGGCGCGGGGCTGAACATCGTGCTCGACCCGATCTTTATTTACACGTTGGGAATGGGGATCAAGGGCGCGGCGGTTGCGACCATCCTCTCACAGGCGGTTTCGATGCTCTGGTGCATCAGTCATTATACGATGGGCCGCAGTGTTTTAAAATTCAAGATTTGCAAACCGGATTTTCGGGCAATGCTGCCGATTGTCGAGATCGGGATATCCCCCTTCCTGACCCAGATCGGCTCGGCGCTCATCAACTTCTTTTTCATTACCGGCTCCGGCAAATATGGCGAGCTGACCCCGGGCGTAGGCGGCGATGTGGCGATCGCGGCCATCGGGGTGATGAACAGCGTCGGGATGATCTTCTTCATGCCGATCTTCGGCCTCAACCAGGGGACGCAGCCGCTGATCGGGTACAACTACGGTGCGAAACAGCCCGACAGGGTGTTGCAGATTCTCAAAAGGACGATCTTGCTCGCCACGGGGTTCACCCTGCTCGGCTTTATTGTGATGGAGCTGTTTCCGGGTGCGATCATCCGGCTGTTCAACAATGAGGATCAGGCGCTGATCGCGTATGCTTCCTCCGGCCTGCGCAAGATGTATCTGGCGCTGCCGGTGGTCGGGTTCCAGATCGTCAGCGCAAACTTCTTCCAGGCGATCGGAAAGCCTGCGCAGGCTGCCTTTTTGAGCCTGTCGCGCCAGATTATCTTTTTGATTCCGGCGCTGCTGCTGTTGCCGCTTGCGTTCGGGCTGAACGGGATTTTGTTCTCGGTGCCGGTTGCCGACCTGCTCAGCAGCCTGATTACCTCGGTGTTTGTGGCGTTGGAGATCCGCCGGTTGCGCCGTGGGATTTTGAAGGTTTAAGGGAAAGGCAAAGAAGTTTTTGCGTTCTTTTTTGAAAAAACGCGTATTCTGTTGACAAATTGCTAATAATATTATTTAATAT
>CABSMD010000125.1 GCA_902478725.1 uncultured Clostridia bacterium | reverse complement strand
GGCCTCTGTCCGCCGTGCGCTGTTTAGCTCCAAAAGCCATGCGGACGGCGTGAAAGCGGTGTTGGCGATGGAAAAGCCGGACAGTATCCTAATTTTGGGCACGTCCGAAAAAATGGTGAATTATATCGTTTCCGCCCTTGACTTGGGGTCGATAGATGAGATAATCCGCATTGAGGACGTCGCGACGCCGGAAGAAATCCGAACCGCCCTGCGGATACGGACCGAGCAGGGGAAGCATGTTATCCCTGTGCCGACAGTGGAGATCAAAAAATATTTTTCGGGCTATTTCATGGACGCGCTGAACATCTTTAAAAACGGGAACAAGGGTGAGTTCTACGATCAAAAGACGGTGATCCGCCCGACCTACAGCTATTTTGGCAACTATACCATCCAGCCCAGCGCCTTAGAGCAGCTCTGCGCCATCGAGATGGGTAATTTTCCGGAGGTCACGAGACTGTTACGGATGCACGCGGAGCAAACTCCCGACGGTGCGGCGGTCGAACTCGACCTGGAGGTGAAGTACCCCTGTGTCCTGACCGAGATTGCATTGCGGGTGAAGCAGAGGGTGGCCTGGTCTCTGGAGGAATATATGGCAATTACAGCGCACAGCATTAATATCAATATTAAAAAAATCGTCGTATAGGAGGCAAATCTATGGGGTATACCAAACACGACATTATGAAGATCGTAGCAGATCATGACATCAAGTTTATCCGGATGCAGTTTACCGATATCTTTGGTTTTTTGAAAAATATAGCGCTCACCGCCGGGCAGCTGGAAAAGGCGCTGGACGGACAGTGTATGTTCGATGGTTCCTCCATAGAGGGTTTTGCCCGTATCGAAGAATCGGATATGTACCTAAAGCCCGACCTGGATTCGTTTGTGATGCTTCCGTGGAAGCGGGACATCGGAAAGACCGCGCGGATGATCTGTGACGTGTATATGCCGGACGGAACCCCGTTTGAAGGAGATCCACGTTATATTTTAAAAAAAGTACTGCGGGAAGCGGCCGACATGGGCTACACCCTAAACGTCGGGCCGGAATGTGAGTTTTTCCTGTTCCAGACGGATGAAGAGGGAAACTTCACCACCCATACCAGCGACGATGCCGGCTATTTCGACCTGGGGCCGATCGATGCGGCGGAGGAGACCCGCCGGGATATCTGCCTGATGTTAGAGGAGATGGGCTTTGAGATCGAAGCATCGCACCATGAGGTGGCGCGCGGGCAGCATGAGATCGATTTTAAATATGACGAGGCGATTCGTTCGGCGGACAATATCATGACCTTTAAGCTGGTGGTCAAAACAATCGCCCAGCAAAACGGCCTTCATGCGACCTTTATGCCCAAACCCATCCACGGCATATGCGGTTCGGGTATGCATGTGAACATGTCGCTTTGCAAGGATGGCAAAAATGCCTTTTATGACGAGTCGGATATCAATGGCTTGAGCCAGGAAGCCTACAGCTATATCGCGGGGCTTTTGGAACATGCCCGCGGCATGACCGCGCTTACCAACCCGCTGGTCAATTCCTACAAACGGCTGGTACCCGGCTATGAAGCGCCGGTCTACATCGCCTGGTCGGCGGAGAACCGCAGCCCTCTGGTACGGATTCCCGCGTCGCGCGGGGTCGGAACCCGTGTGGAGCTTCGCAATCCTGATCCGGCGGCCAACCCCTATTTCGTGTTCGCCATCGCGCTCGCCGCGGGTCTAGACGGGATTAAACGTGGCCTCAAGCCGCCGATAGGGGTGGATCAGAACATCTATAAGATGTCCAAGACCGAACGGAGGGAAGCCAATATCACCAGCCTGCCCGCCGATCTGGAAAAAGCGGTGGCGGAGATGAAGGCCGACCCTCTCGTCCGCGAAACGTTGGGCGAACACGCCTTTGCATGTTATGTGGAGGCAAAGACAAATGAGTGGAACCTGTATAAACAGCAGGTGCACCAGTGGGAGATCAACCGTTATCTGAAACGGTATTAATAAAGGCGGTGCTTTAAATATGGGAGAACTGATCCTGCCAAAAGGCTACCGATCCGGCTTGTCGGTTCGGCAGACAGAAGTGGCCATCAAGGGCATCAAGGATTTTTTTGAACGGAGATTGGCGGAGGAACTGAACCTGACCCGCGTGTCCGCGCCCCTGTTCGTGCGGCCGGAGACCGGCCTGAACGATAACCTAAACGGGGTCGAACGGCCGGTGTCGTTTGATATGAAGAATTTGGACGGCGATCTGGCCGAGGTGGTGCATTCCCTTGCCAAGTGGAAGCGTCAGGCTTTAAACCGCTATGGTTTTCGTCCCGGAGAAGGGCTGTATACCGACATGAATGCCATTCGCCGCGACGAGGAGGTCGATAATATCCATTCTCTCTATGTCGACCAGTGGGACTGGGAGGCTGTGATTCATAAAGAGGACCGGACAAAGCAGACTCTCCTTTCTTATGTGGAGAAGATTTATGCTGTTCTGCAGGAGACCGCGCGTTTTGTGGAGAAGAATTACGCCATAACCTCTGCCGCACTGCCGGAACGGATTCATTTTATCACCACGCAGGAGCTGGAGGATCGTTATCCGGATAAAACATCTAAAGAGCGCGAATACGAGGCGGTTAAGGAATACGGCGCGGTGTTCTTAATGGAGATTGGCGGTTCGTTAAAATCCGGCATGCCACATGACGGGCGCGCACCGGACTATGACGACTGGAGCTTAAACGGCGATATCCTGCTTTATTACCCTGTGCTTGATATTGCGTTAGAACTATCATCGATGGGAATACGGGTTGACGAAGCGGCTCTGTCGCGCCAGCTGACCCTGGCGGGGCAGGAGGATCGTGCCCGGTTGCCGTTTCAGCGGGCGGTGCTGTCAGGTGAGCTGCCCTACACCATCGGCGGCGGAATCGGCCAGTCACGGATTTGTATGTTCTTTTTGCATAAGGCTCATATTGGAGAGGTGCAATCCTCCATATGGCCGGACAGTATGCAGCGGGCCTGCTTCAACAACGGGATCGAGTTGCTATAAGAGAATAACAGGCCATCCTCATAGGAGGATGGCCTTATTGAACGATGGGGGTGCTATGATGGATCATGAATTAAAATATGATAAAATCCGCCGCGAGCTTGCCGGCCTTGGTGCGGATGCGATTTTACTTGCGGGGAACATGAACCTGTATTATACCACCGGCAGGATCGTAAACGGCTATTTTTATCTGCCAATGGAGGGCGCGCCGGTGCTGTTCGCGCGCCTGCCCGACGGCGTGCCGGACGCTGTGAAGATCAGAAAGCCGGAGCAAATACCGGATATTCTGCAAGAGAGGGGCTATCGGCTTCCCAAACGTTTGCTGCTGGACGAGGGCGACATCACGGCGGACGAGTGGCTCCGGCTTTGCGCCGTTTTTGCGGATACTGAGTGTTTGGGCGGCACGGGCTGTATGCGTAAAGTCCGCAGCGTTAAAACCCCACAAGAAATCGAACGGATCCGGGAAGGCGCGCGTAAGCACGCCGAGGTCACTGCACAATATCCATCCCTGTATCGGCCCGGCATGAGCGATCTGGAGTTTTCGGCCGCCATGGAGCATTTCGCCCGCATTAACGGGCATCTTGGCATCTTCCGCACCTTTGGGTTTCGGATGGAGGCGTATATGGGAACGGTATTGGCTGGTGAGAATGGCGGTGTTCCCTCTCCTTATGACTTTGCGTTGGGCGGCGCGGGAAGCGACAGCCTGCCGCTTGGTGTGCGGAATCAGAGGATGGAGGATGGCGAGAGCGTTATGGCGGATATCAGCGGAAACTTTAACGGCTATTTGACTGATATATCCCGTACCTATTCCATAGGTCGCCTGCCGGATGAGGCGTACCGGGCGCATGCGGTGTCTTTGGAAATTCAGCAGTATTTAATGGAGCGTGCCAAAGAGGGCGCTTGTACCGGTGAGCTGTACGAGGACGCGGTGCGGATTGCTGCATCCAACGGCCTTGCGGATTGCTTTATGGGATTGGAACAGAAGGCAAAGTTTATCGGACATGGCGTAGGGCTGCAGATCAATGAACTGCCCGTTATCGCAAAGAACAGCCGAAGTTTGCTTGAGGCCGGCAATGTGATTGCATTGGAACCCAAGTTCGTGCTGGAGGGGATCGGCGCGGTCGGCACCGAAAACACCTACCTCATAACCGAAACAGGGCTGGAGCTTCTGACCGATTGCCCGCAGGACCTGATAAACCTTTTGGAATAGGGGGATATCCATGGATATTAAAGAAAGAAGCGAATTTTATAAAGGGATGCTGGCGCTGAAGCAGGGGGAGAACGGCGTGGTTCCCGTCCGTTTTACAGACCAGGCCATGGAGGCGTATTATGCTGTGAAGAGCGAAGCATTCCGCTTGCGTGCCATGAGTCCGGCAGGAATCTTTTTGGATATGGAAACCGACGCGAAAGCGATTCGCATTGATTTTGATGTGCTAGGAGCCGCGCGTCCGTTTGCTGATTTCGGACTGGTGGTCGATGGGGTAGTACAGCCGGCAGAATCTAACCCGTTGTCCCAAACCGGCCCGCTTCCCAAAAGGCTTTCTTTATCAAGCCAATTTTCATTTGACGGACACCGGCATCATATTGAGCTGTTCCTGCCACACTTGGTTGAACTGGAGCTTCGTGCGGTCGAACTGGCGGATGCCAACTATGCAAATCCTGTGCCGGAGAGAAAACGACTGTTATTTGCCTTTGGTGATTCGATCACACAGGGCATGACCGTGCAGAATCCCTATTGTACCTATCCCGTCCTGCTTGCTCGCGCGCTTGGCATGGAGCTTCGGAATTTCGGAGTCGGCGGCGGGGTCTATCACGAAGGCGTGCTGGGAGCGTACCCGCGCAAGCCGGATTTGATCACGGTGGCCTTCGGCGTGAACGATTGGGTCATACAGCCTTCCATGAGACAGTTTGAAAAGACCTGCCGTGACTTTTTTGAACGTTTTCATGAAATGTATAGCGGAATCCCCTCCTATATTGTCACCCCTTTTTGGCATTTAAAAGAAAGGGAGGCGAACGCAATTGGTACGCTGGAGGAGCTTCGGCGTAAAGTCACTGAAATATGTGCGGATTATGATGTAACCGATTGTTTTCAGGGCAACCAACTAATTCCTTCCGATCCCGCTTATTTCGCGGATGGTATGATCCATCCAAACGGTGAGGGTTTTGCTCACATTGCCCTGCAGATGTTTAGCCGGATCAAGAATGTTAGGATGAAAAAGAATGGAAAATATAAAAAATAGAAGTTTTTTACAGGGCACACGCGATGGAATTCCAATCGCCCTGGGCTACATATCCGTATCGTTTGCGTTTGGGATGCTTGCGATTGAGAAGGGGCTTCCGCTTTGGTCTCCCTTACTTATTTCCATTACTAATTTTACGGGAACAGGCCAGTTTATGGGGATCGACCTGATCGCCTCCGGCGTTGCGTTCGCGGAACTGACCTTTGCTATCTTGATTATTAATATGAGATATTTTTTGATGTCGCTTTCCCTGTCGCAGCGTCTACCCGAAAATATGTCACTATGGAGGCGTCTGGTGATTGCGTTTGGCAATACCGACGAAATTTTTGCCGTTTCGATGCAAAGGCCTGCGCCGCTTGGTTTTTCCTATATGATGGGCCTGATTTTGGTACCCTATCTGGGCTGGAATTTTGGTACGGTACTGGGGGCAATGGCAAGCTCTGCACTCCCTTTATCGGTGCGCAGTGCACTGGGAATAGCGATCTACGCCATGTTCATCGCTATTATTATACCACCATCACGGACGATGAAGCCCATCGCCAAAATTATACTGCTTTCGGTAACTTTGAGCTGTTGCTTTCGTTATATTCCATATCTGAATCAGCTTTCCAGCGGCTGGGTCATCATTATTTGTGGCGTGGTTTCCGCCGCGTTGGGCGCTTATTTTTATCCGGTCGATACGGAAGACACCAGAGGGGCGGGTGATTCCGATGAATCATAGGATTTTGATTGCGATCTTTTTGATGGCCGTGGTTACTTATCTGCCGCGCGTACTACCGCTGGCGCTGGTGCGCAAAAAAATAAAGAACCGCTTTGTGCAGTCCTTTTTGCTCTACATGCCTTATGGAGTGTTGGCAGCCATGGTGTTTCCCGATATCCTCAGCTCGACAGCCAATCTGGTATCCGCCCTGTGCGGTATGGCGACGGCGCTGGTTCTGGCCTATAAAAATAAAGGCCTGCTCCCGGTTGCACTGAGCGCGACCGCGGTCGTGTTCGTGGTGGAGCAGACCATGAAGCTGATTGGAGTATAGTCATCAATCAGCCCTGTTTTCGATATTGACATACGCAAATGGCAACAGGTCGCTTATTGCCGCCTTTACCGTTTGCTTATTTACGTTGAACGTATCGTTTGGCTGTCCGTTGCTAAGTCTGCCGTCCTGTCCGCAATTTGCGTTTAGGATTACCTCCACCGTGGGGCAGTAATCGAACAGCATCTGGCGGCAGTTGCCACAGGGCGGCACGATATGATCGATACCATCCTTGCGCTGCACAGCGACAATCGTATCAAGCTCCTTATTCCCCGCAGTGGCCGCCGCGCCGACCGCAATAAATTCCGCGCACGAGCCATGGATACAACGACAGTTCACCCCGGTGAACACAGAACCGTCTTTACACCGCACTGCCGCACCGACCATGTGTTTTTGCTCATCGTAGTTGCCGTCCAGCGCCTCTTTCGCCTGTTGGATCAGCTCGCGGTCTTTTTCGTTCAACTCATTTAACTTCATTTCCCTGCCTCCCCAATATTTCCCGGGCAATATTTCTGCATTATTACTTAGAAAACATATCGATAATCTTGGTCTTGCCATACACGCTTTCCCAGTCGGCGTTGAAATCGTCAATGGCGTATAGCGTCATCGGATGGTAAATCAGCGTGTCAAACAGCTCCGGATTAATCGTGACTGCGTGGCAGCCTACCATAGCGATTTTGTGGATCTGCTCCACCGTTTTAAAGCTTGCAGCCAGAACTTTGCAGCCAATGTCGTGATAGGAAAACATCTGTACGATTTCACTCACAACGTTGACACCGTCGCTGACGATGTTGTCAAGCCGGTTGACATAGGGAGCCACATAGTCCGCGCCCGCCTTGGCGGCGATCATCGCCTGTTGTTGGGTAAAGATGGCTGTTTCGGTGACCTTAATCCCACGCTTTTTTAATTCCATAGTTGCTTTGAGTCCCTGCTCTGAGATCGGAATTTTAGCATAAAAATTACCGCCAATAAATTCATTTAAAAGCTCTGCCTCTTTGATGATCGTATCCGCCGAGCTACCGGTTACCTGGACATGGAACATCCTTTCGGTACCGATTACATCACGTATTTTTTGCAAAAGCTCCGCGAAATTTGCATCATGCTCCTTTGAAATGATGGTTGGATTTGTCGTAACCCCATCGACCGGAAAAAATTCCACGCACCGTTGGATTTCCTCAATATTTGCCGTATCGATGATGTAGTTCATTGCAATACACTTCCTCTTCTGTAAAAAATAAAAATCCGGATATGTTC
>CABSMD010000124.1 GCA_902478725.1 uncultured Clostridia bacterium | reverse complement strand
CTGAATTTTCAAACGATTGGCTGTGAGAGGGAAAAAATACTTGATATTTTGCTATAAATAGGATATGATAGTCTTTGGGAAAATTTTAACAAGCTGACAGACGATAAAAATTATTGTTAGAGGTGATTTTATGTATAACAAAAAATCAATCGAGGACATCCAGGTTGCCGGTAAAAAGGTATTGGTGCGCTGCGACTTCAACGTACCGCTGGACGAAAACAAGCACATCACCGATGAAAACCGGATCAACGGCGCGCTGCCGACCATCCGTTACCTGATGGAGCAGGGCGCGAAGGTGATTCTCTGCTCGCATCTGGGCCGGCCTAAGGGCGAGGTCAACCCGGATTTCAGCCTCCGTCCCGTAGCTGACCGCTTGAGCGAAATTTTGGGCAAAAAAGTGACGATGACCGACGATTGCATCGGCGCGTCTGCAAAAGCGGCGGTGGACGCGATGGCCGACGGCGACGTGGTTCTGCTTGAAAACGTCCGCTTCCATAAGGAAGAAACCAAAAACGACCCCGCGTTTGCCAAAGAGCTGGCTTCGCTGGCGGATATCTTTGTTAACGACGCGTTTGGCACCGCGCACCGTGCGCACGCTTCCACGGCGGGCGTGGCGGATTACCTGCCGGCGGTCTGCGGCTATTTGATTCAAAAAGAGATCGACATCATGGGCAAGGCTCTCTCCGACCCCAAACGCCCCTTCGTGGCGATTCTGGGCGGTGCGAAGGTGTCCGACAAGATCGGCGTGATCGAAAACCTGCTTGAAAAGGTGGATACCCTTATCATCGGCGGCGGCATGGCCTACACCTTCATGAAGGCACAGGGCTATTCCATCGGCAACTCCATCTGCGAGGACGACAAGGTGGATCTGGCCAAGGATTTGATGCGCAAGGCAAAGGACAAGGGCGTAACCCTCCTGCTGCCGGTCGACAACGCGATTGCCAACGAGTTCAAGGAGGATGCGGAGAAAAAGATCATCGATTCGGATAACATCCCCGACGGCTGGATGGGAATGGACATCGGCACCAAGACGATCGGGCTGTTCTCAGACGCGGTGAAGAATGCCAAAACAGTTGTTTGGAACGGGCCGATGGGCGTGTTTGAGTTCGACCGCTTCGCGGACGGCACCCGCGCGATGGCAAAAGCGGTGGCGGATGTTGACGCGGTAACCATCATCGGCGGCGGCGACAGCGTCGCGGCGGTCAAGCAGCTTGGCTTTGCGGATAAGATGACCCACATCTCCACCGGCGGCGGCGCATCGCTGGAATTTCTGGAGGGCAAGGTTTTGCCGGGAATCGATGTATTGGAAAATAAATAATCACGCTTGAGAGGATGAAAGAAATGGCACGGAACTATATCATTGCAGGAAACTGGAAGATGAACAAAACCCCCAGCGAGGCCAAACAACTGATTGCGGATATTGTCGCCTCGGTCGGCCAAAAGCCGGACAATGTAGAGGTCGTAGTCTGCCCGCCCTTTGTGGCGCTGGACGCGGCGGTCAAAGCGGCGGAAGGCTCGTTTGTCAAGGTCGGCGCGCAGAACCTTCATTTTGAGGCCAAGGGCGCCTATACCGGCGAGATCGCGGCGGATATGCTCAATGATTTAGGGGTAGACTATGTGATCATCGGCCACTCCGAGAGACGGCAGTATTTTGCCGAGACCGACGAGACGGTCAATAAAAAGGTACTCACCGCGTATGCCAATGGCCTGCGCCCGATCATCTGCGTGGGCGAGACGCTGGAGCAGCGGGAACAGGGCATCACAGCCGACCTGATCCGGATGCAGGTAAAGATCGCCTTTGGCGGCGTGACCGCCGAGCAGGCGAAAACGGCCGTAATCGCTTACGAGCCGGTCTGGGCCATCGGCACCGGCAAGACCGCCACCAATGAGCAGGCTGACGAGGTCTGCGGTATCATCCGTCAGACGATTGCGGAGCTTTACTGCCCCGCCACGGCGGAGGCGGTTACCATCCAGTATGGCGGCAGCATGAACGCAGGAAACGCCGAGGCTCTGCTTGCGATGCCGAACATCGACGGCGGCCTGATCGGCGGCGCGGCCCTCAAAGCGCCGGACTTCACCACCATCATCAAGAGCGCGAAATAAGAATGACACGGCGACGGGCCGGCCGGTTTCGGCCGGCCCGTATGATTAGATTAATGATTAGGAGATAGAGTATGGGCAAATTGGTATCATTGATTATTATGGACGGGTTTGGAATCAACCCGAAAGAGGAAGGCAACGCGATCAAGGCGGCCAACACCCCCAACATCGACCGGCTGTTTGCGGAAAATCCGCACACCGAGATTGCCGCAAGCGGAATGGATGTCGGTCTGCCGGACGGGCAGATGGGCAACTCCGAGGTCGGACATACCAACATCGGCGCGGGACGGATCGTGTACCAGGAGTTGACGCGGATTACCAAGTCGATCCAGGACGGCGACTTTTTTGAAAACGCGGAGCTGGTAAGTGCAATGCAAAGCTGCATCGACAACCATACCGCGCTGCACCTGATGGGGCTGTTGTCCGACGGCGGCGTGCACAGCCATAACACCCATCTGTACGCGTTGGCTGAGTTGGCGCACCGGATGGGGGTAAAAGACGTTTGGGTGCACTGCTTCATGGACGGGCGCGACGTGCCGCCCGACAGCGGCAAAGGGTTTGTGGAGGAGCTGCAACACGAGCTGAATAAAATCGGAACCGGCAAAATCGCGACCGTGATGGGCCGGTATTACGCGATGGACCGTGACAACCGCTGGGAGCGCGTCGAGCGCGCTTTTAACGCCATACGCTTTGCCAAAGGCAAGGAAGCGGCCTGTCCGGTGGCGGCGATGGAGGAATCCTACCAAGCGGGCGTGACGGATGAGTTTGTCGAGCCGGTCGTGATCGAGGGCTACCCGGGCCTGAAAGAAAACGATTCCATGATTTTTTATAACTTCCGCCCCGACCGGGCGCGGGAGCTGACCCGCACCTTTGTCGATCCGGAATTTTCCGGCTTTGCGCGGGACTTTATGCCGGTGCGCTACGTTTGCATGACGCAGTATGACGCGACGATGCCCAACATCACCGTTGCGTTTAAGCCGGAAAGCCTGACGAACACCTTTGGCGAATACATCAGCAGGCATGGTTTGAAACAGCTTCGTATCGCGGAGACCGAAAAATACGCGCATGTGACCTTCTTCTTCAATGGCGGCGTGGAAAAGGTTTGCGACGGGGAGGATCGCGCGTTGATTCCTTCCCCCAAGGTGGCGACCTACGATCTCCAGCCGGAGATGAGTGCTTACCTGGTTACCGATGAGGTGGTAAAGCGGATCGAGTCGGGTCAATACGATGTAATTATCCTAAATTTTGCCAATTGCGACATGGTCGGGCACACCGGCGTATTCGACGCCGCTGTGAAGGCGGTCGAAGCGGTGGACGAGTGCATCGGACGGGTGATCGAGGCGATCCGGAAGCAGGATGGAATTGCGCTGATCACAGCGGATCACGGCAACGCCGATCAGATGACCGACGAGGACGGCGGGCCGTTTACGGCGCATACCACCAATAAAGTCCCCCTGATCCTGACCGGTAAGGGCGGCGTACAGCTCAAGCCCGGACGCTTGGCGGATTTGACGCCTACCATGCTGGATTTGATGGGGCTGGAAAAACCGGCGGAAATGACCGGGGAAAGCCTGCTTGTGAAGTAAATCGGATACAGTAAAAAAGAGAGCCCAAAGAGCGGCGTCATAAGATTGCAAACAGGGATACATCCATTGCGTGATGTATCCCTGTTTGTCGTTGCTCCAAACGGTGAGTATGCCGCTTATGGGAAAAGAGAGTAAGCGCTATAAGAATAACGGACTCATAAAACGGTGAGGATTTATCCTCACCGTTTTATGTTGGCGCTATAGGTTACGGCATCCGCAGTACCAAAGCGCCGTATGGCTCAACCAGCACAGCGCCATGGAGGGTATTCCCGCTTAACAGGTCGGGCAGGGGACGGGTGATTTCTACCGTGACCGCCCGGGGCTGGTAGTTCAGCACAAAGGCAAAGCCGCAATCCTTCCCGCGCCGCACGGCAAGCTCCGCCTCCGGTGGCAGGCGGAGAAGCTCCGCATAGGGGCGGGCAAGCGACAGCCTTTTTACAAAAGCGTCCGTCGTTTCCGGCGCGAACGCCGCGCCGAAATAGAAGACCGATCCCTGCCCTACCTTGTTCTTGACCAGCGCGGGCTTGCCGTCGTAATGGTGTCCGCCGGAAAAGCGGGCCAGCACCTCGGCGGCCGGGTCCGTGACGGCCAGGACGTCGTGAAAGAGGGGAGCGGGAATCATAGAGCTGTCTGAGGGGCAGGAGACATCCCCGCCTGAGGAAACAGAGTTTGCCGGGGCGGCGCGGTGTGCGGCGTCCTCCCACCGGACGGCGCCGGGCGGGTCGCCCGGCCCGAGCAGGGTATATTCCTCCACTTCGGCGCCGCATAACTTTGCCGCCGGGCCGGGGAGGGGACGCATCGGGCAGCGGCCAAAACCGTCCTTTAATCCGGTGCGGCAGCCGAACACCAATGTGCCGCCGGCAGACACAAACCGGTGGAGTTTTTGGGCAGTTTCCTCGCGCAATATGGCGGGGTGGGGGTAGACCAAAAAGTCATATTTGTCAAAGGACTGGTGCGGATAGACGAAATCGAACGGGATATGATTGTGCTGGAACGCGCGAAACCACGCATCGGTACTCGTCTGGCGCAGGGGCTGCATCCAGACGTCGCTTTCCGCGTCCCATTCATTGTCATAGTCGCACAGGATACCGGCGCGCGCCTCATAGTGGCTTGCGGCCGTTTCCGACAGCGCCGCGAAGTCCGCGGCGATCCGTTTCAGTTCCGTCAGCCTCCGGTTGGGACGGTTGGAATAGTCGTTTAGGCCGTGCCAGTAAATTTCGGTACCGTAAGGGGCGGTGCGCCACCGGAAAAAGCTCACAAAATCCGCCCCGTGCGCCACCGCCTGCAGCGTCCACAGCCGCATCTGCCCGGGCTTGGGCATCGGCTGCTTCATCCGGGTGTTCCAGCCGCCCGCGCCGGACTGCTGTTCCATCACCCCAAACACCGGCGAGACGCTGCGGGTGCGCGCCAGGTTGAATGAGGCGTTGCGGTCGTTGAGCGCGCCGGGCGCGAGTGGGTTCGTCCCTTCCCCAAACGAAAAGTCCGGATAATTGTCAAAGGTCATAAAGTCCAGCGATTCTTCCGTCAGCGCGTGGTTGTCGATGTCGCGGAACATGCCGTTGG
This sequence comes from uncultured Clostridia bacterium, assembly GCA_902478725.1. GTDB lineage: Bacteria > Bacillota > Clostridia > HGM11514 > HGM11514 > CABSMD01. The sequence goes on along the minus strand of CABSMD010000124.1, from coordinate 2,289 downwards.
TGGTGATGAACTGTCCCGGCCGGATCAAACGGCGCAGAATGTCGGCCTGCAATCCGATATAGCGGCGGGAGATGTGGGAGACAAACCGCTTTTCCTCTAACATAAGGTGTGGGTTGGGGCTGTCCTTCAGCGTCGGGCGGGCAAGATATACTTCATCCCAGGATGTATATTCCTGATTCCAGAATACCGTACCCATCTTTTCGTTGAGGTTTTGTAACGTACCGAATCTTTCCTTCAAATAATCCCGAAAGGCCGCGTGGTCGGACGCAGCGTAGTATTGGCTGGTTTCGCAGTTGACCTCGTTGTCGATCTGCCAACCGATGATGGCGGGACTGGCCGCATAGTGCCGGGCGAGCTGTTCCACGATCCGGCGGACGTAGGACAGATAGACCGGCGAAGTCATGTTGTGATGCTTGCGCATCCCGTGACGGTAGGGAACGCCGTCGATCGCGGCGTTTAACACCGCGGGGTGCTTATGGGTCAGCCAGGCGGGAGGGGTTGCGGTCGGGGTGCAGAAGATGACCCGTATCCCCTCCTCCTGTGCCAGCTTGAGAAAACGGTCAAAAAAGGCAAAGGTGAACACGCCGTCCGCCGGTTCAAATTTGTTCCAGGCAAACTCCGCCACGCGGATGATTTCGATGCCGTGCTCCCGCATCCGGCGCAGGTCGTCCGTCCACAGCGATTCGTCCCACTGCTCGGGATAATAGCAGACCCCCAGCGTCAGGCGGTCAAGTTGCAGTTCTTTTGCCATAGCATGGTTCCTCCGTTTTGGTTGTGATTGGCCTGTGCGTGGCCGGCCTTGCTGTTTTTTCTCTGTGAATGCCGCTTTGTTTTATGCCTGCCTAGTTTCAAACACGCGCATGGCGCGGTCGAGCACATGGTTGTAGCTGGCGAGCACCATACCGTAGTTGAGCATCGGCACGCCAGCCTCCTCCGCGCGGTTCGCGCGGGAGGCCATCTCTTTTTGGGTCAGCATACAGCCGCCGCAGTGGACGATGAGCTTATATTGCCCCAAATCGCTCGGGAAGCCGTTCCCGCTTGCGTAGGAGATGTCCAGTCCGCCGTCCGCAAGCTCTTGCAGGATGCGGGGAATCTGCACCGAGCCGATGTCGTTTTTTTGACGGTGGTGGGTGCATCCCTCACAGATCAGCACCGGATCGCCGGGCGCGAGTGTGTGCAGGGCTTGCAGGTTGCGGTACAGGCGCGGCAGCTCCCCTTTGAAGCGCGAGAACAGGATCGAAAACGAGGTAAGCGGAACACGCTCAGGTACGTCGCGCGCCACCGCGCCGAACGCCTGCGAGTCGCAGATCACCAGGCGCGGGTCGGCCTTGAGGCTGGCAAGCGTTTGCGTTAAGCGGTTGGGCTGCGTAACAAACGCCGCCGCGTCGTGGTCGAGCACGTCGCGCAGCACCTGCTGCTGCGGCAGGATCAGCCGCCCCTTGGGGGCCGCCGCGTCGATCGGGGTAACCAGCACCACGGTGTCGCCGGGGGAGACGAGACCGTCTAAGATATGGAGCACCCCGCTGTCCGGCTTGGCGTAGCGGATGATTTTCTGTTTCAGTTCCTCCATCCCGCCGCCTGTTTTGGCGTTGACACAGAGGTAGGAACGTCCGTCAAAAACCGCCTCGCCGCCAACTGGGGCATCGATGGGAACGGAGGTTTTGCCTTCAACGGCTGCGTCTGTGAGAACGGAGGCTTTGCCGCCGGAGGGTGTGTTCCCGCGCGGAACATCTCCGCCGGTAGGAGACGGTTTTTGTTCCCCGCCGGAGCCGTCAAACTGGTTGCGTATGCACACAACGGGGATGTTACGTTCCTCTAGGGTATGGAGCAGCCCCTCCTCCAGCGCGTCAGGTGTGCCGGAGGCGACGAGGAGTGCAAGGTCGGTTTTCTCCAGCACCTCCATCGTGCGCCGCACCCGCTGTTCCCCCAGCTCCCCAGTGTCGTCCAGGCCGGGGGTGTCGATCAGCACGACCGGGCCGATGGGCAGAAGCTCCATCGATTTATACACCGGGTCGGTCGTGGTGCCCGGCGTGTCGCTCACAATCGCCGCCTGCTGGTTGGTCAGCGCGTTGATCAGGCTGGATTTTCCGGCGTTCCGTTTGCCGAAGATGGCGATGTGCAGCCGGTTCGCGCGCGGCGTTTCATTCATCATGTCCTACCTCCAATCCCGCTTTTTCGATGCTGCGCAAGGCATTATCCAAAGCGATTGATTTTTTGTTTTGATAGATTTGGTATTTTTTCTTCTGGCCGTCCGGCGTGAAGTTGAGCATAATCACGTCCGCGCCCGCC
>CABSMD010000123.1 GCA_902478725.1 uncultured Clostridia bacterium | reverse complement strand
ACGCCTCATGTGCGGGTGGACGAGTACATGAAACACCGCTTGCAAAACAAGCTGATCCGGGCCATCCTAAAGGACAGCCTATGAGAAAACGCCGGGCGTAGGGCCAGCAGGCCGCGTCCGGCGCTTTCTCATGGATTTTCCTCTACGCATTTAGAAGCTCTCTTTGGCGGGGATTGGATAATCTATCCCACCTGCCCGCCGACCTTGCCGGGGAAGCCCTGCTATGGCTGGCGTTTCGGCGGCCTAAATGCGTAGACAGGAGGCGTTTTCATTACTTACAATTCGGTAAACATTAAAGCTGCCATCCAGCAGATTCAAGTTTTAGATTTAAGAAGTTTCTATAAATTCCTTCTTGTGAAATCAAAGATTGATGAGTTCCTTGTTGGACAATTCTGCCTTGGTCGATTACAATAATTTGATCTGCGTTTTCCACTGTACTCAAACGATGGGCAATCGAAATCAAGGTTTTATCCTTCGTCAGTTCTGCAATCGCAGATAAAAGTGCCTGCTCATTTTCCGGATCAACGCTGGAAGTGGCTTCATCCAAAATAATAATAGGTGCATCTTTAAGAATCGCTCTGGCAATAGAAATTCGTTGCTTTTCTCCACCGGAAAGTGTAGAGCCTCCCTCACCGATGATTGTATTGTACCCATCTGGCAACGCTGAAATAAAATCATGGCAGCAAGCGCGTTTTGCGGCAGCTTCTACTTCCTCGTGGGTAGCATCAGGCTTTCCAAATTTGATGTTGTTTTCAATAGAATCGTGGAAAAGATATACATTCTGAAAGACCATGCTGATATGTTCCAAAATACTATCCGCAGTATAGTTTTTCACATCCTTTCCGCCAATTCGTACAGCGCCATTCTGCACATCCCAAAACCGGGCAATTAAATTACACAAAGTTGTTTTTCCACTTCCAGATGGCCCAACAATAGCACAGGTGGTATGTTCTGGAATGTTCAAGGAGATGTCATGGATGACTTGCCGCTTGTCATAGCCAAATGATATATGATCCAGTGTTATATCGTAGTGGGAAGTTTCTAATTTGTCTGTGCTGGTGTCCATTTGCGGTATATTGGTGACTTCTTCTAACCGATCCAGTTCTGTGTTGATTTTCTTGCTCAAAAAGGCGCTGTTTCCCATTGTTTCTAAGTCAGAGTACACAGTAAACGCACAGAACAGGAAAGTCAAACAGTAGGGCAAACTTATTTTTCCAGCCATGAAAAGCAAACCCGCCGCGGCAATCAGTACACAGCTCATGAGCTTATAGACCAGAATATAAAAACGGAGAACCCCGGCCGTAGCCTTTTCCTGCCCATAATCTGCATCCCACTTTTTTTGAAATGCGCTGCGTACTTCTCGTTGTCCTTCCTCACCTTTGGAGAAAGAGCGTAGAACAGAAATCCCTCGGATATATTCCATTGATTTGCTCACCAGATTTTCCTGTGCTTCTTGATAAATGGGAGCATATTGCGCGGCTCTACTGCGGACCCAACGAAGAACAAGTAAACCTAATAATAGTCCGATCAGACTCAAAATAGCAATAATTGGGTTGAAAAAGAACATCATAATTGACATGAGAGCTGCCATAGCAACACCGCTTGTCATCTGCTCGATTGCGAGCATGGAGTAACCTTCCAAATCCGCAATCGTCGTAGTAAGTATTGTCTGAATAGTTCCTAAATTTTGCTCTGAAAAGTAGCCCATAGGAGCCTGTTTCAATTTTTCTCCTATTTCCAGACGATAATCACGGAAAATATCATATCCCGTTCCACTCATGGTACGGTCATACATCCATTGAAAGAAAAAGCGTCCGATAACACTTCCTAATACAACGCCAAAGGCTTGTAGGATAATAGTAGGTGTAAGATTTTCTAAATGTAATAAAATCCAAAAAACACCGAACATCATAAAACCGTTGAAAAAGGATTTGAGAATATTAAATGTGATGCCAACGATGATTTTCTTTCGGCTTCTACCCGCAATCTTAAAAATCCGGCGTATCATTTCAAGCATGGTTTTCCACTCCTCCTTTCAAGTCTGCTTCTTCTATGGTTCCGGCATAATCTTGCCACATCTTTTGATAGATGGGGCATTCCCGGAGAAGTTCTTCTTGTGTCCCACGGCCTGCAATATTTCCGTTTGCCACAACCAGAATTTGGTCGGCATTGCGAATCGTATTCAAACGGTGCGCTACAACAATCAATGTCTTTCCGGCCACTAATTTGCTGATTGCCTGTTGGATTAGCGCCTCATTTTCTGGATCAGCATAGGCAGTGGCCTCGTCTAAAATAACTACGGATGCCGGCTTTAGCATGGCCCGCGCAATCGTAATACGCTGGCGCTCCCCGCCAGAAAGACGGTCTCCGGCATCACCGGCCAGTGTGTCATATCCCTGCTCTAACTGCATAATAAAGTCATGACAGTTAGCAGCTTTTGCGGCAACTTCTACTTCTTCATCTGTTGCTGCCGGATTACCCATGCGGATATTTTCCCGAATGGATTTGTCGAATAGGAAATTGTCCTGTGCCACATAACTGATTTCACCCATCAACTGCTCAAAAGGGATTTGACGAATATCCTGGCCGCCGAAACGCACAGAGCCGGAAGTCACATCCCAAAAACCGGCCATCAGTTTCGCAATCGTGGATTTACCAGAACCGGAAGGCCCAACAATAGCCGTCATAGTGCCGGGTCTGGTTTGAAAAGAAATACCGTGGAGAACTTCGGTTTCTTTATAGCCGAAATGTACGTCCTCGAATTGGTAAGTACGTTCTCCCAAAGATACAGGTTCGGAGGGCCGGACAAGTTCCGGGGTTTTTAGGAAAGCTGTTACTTGCTCCAAATTACCTTTTATCATGCTGACTTGCTCCATCGCTTCGGACACTTTCATCAATGGAGCAACAAACCCCAGCGGAACAACTAAAGATATTAAAAATACGGGAAGTGAAAGCGTTCCTTCCATGTAAAGCCATGCGCCTACTGGCAATGTACCCAAAAGAGTAGAAGGCAGGACGGCTCGTGCAGCCGCATTCCAAAACCAGCATTGACTCCACCACTCCATTGTAGAATCGTGAAAATAGTTGACAGACTTTGAGTATTTTCCATAAGAGGATGCAGAACGGTTAAACGCTTTAATGACTTGAATACCGTTGACATATTCTACTAAGGAGCTATTCATATCATTGGCAGAGCGCATATAATTTTCCATTCGAGGGCCATAGCCGCGCATCATGGCAGCGAAAAAGAGAATACCCAATGGAATTGTGATTAGGGATGCAAGCCCCATGCGCCAGTCCAGAATGAAAATCAGGAGAATACTGCACAACGGCGCTGCAATATTCGATGGCAACTCTGGCATAAAATGCGCCATAGAATCTTCCAACTTTGCAACATTGTCTACAATTAGGTTTTTGAAAGCTCCCGTAGGCGTTTCCAGCATAACGCCCATTGGGACTTTTGCCATCCGATCTGTAATTGCTTCACGGATATTTTTCAAAATCGTGAAAGAAATTTTGTGGGACATAAGAGAGGAACGCCATGTAAGAAGCATTTTTATAAGCTGACATATGGCGGCAATTCCACAAAAGAACAAAACACGCTGTATGGTAGCTGTACCGCGGTAGAGTTCATCCGCCAACAGAGCCACCATTAGGAATGGTACGATACCAAACATTTCCCCTAACACAGCAAGAAGAATGGAAATACGCATTTTGCTGTTGCTCTTGCCCACAAAAGCAAAGAGTTGGCGGATTGCACCTGGTTCTTTATTTGGCATAAGAAAGCCTCCTTTCGAGCTACGGAAAATGCAGGGAGGGTATTGCATTTTCGATGGCATCGTGATATAATCTGAATTACGGTGTAATATTACAGTGTAATTCAAGTATAGGATGGAGGGATGGAAATGTCAAGGGATTTTCAGCAGACCCATGAAAATCTTTTGGCCTGTGCAAAAAAGCATTTTCTGGAAAATGGTTTTGAACGTGCCAGTATCCGTGAAATCTGTAAGGCCGCCCATGTGACAAACGGGGCATTTTACAATCATTTCGAGGACAAAGAGGCTTTGTTCGGCGCACTTGTCGAGCCAGTGGTTCAGGCGGTATCGGAGATGTATTCCGATTCTGTCATCAAGCACTTTGAATTAGCTCGGACAGATGAATTAAAGCAACTCTGGAAACTGTCGGAGGACACGATCCGCCAGATTATCGAATACATCTACGAACATTTTGATGTATTCAAACTGCTGCTGATGCAGTCTGCGGGGACAAAATATGCTTCTTTTCTGGATGATGTGGTGCGTTCCGATGTTCGGGAGACACAAAAGCTAATTGCAGAACTGAAAGAACGCGGAGTTCCCGTACATGATTTGGAGGATGACGAGTGGCATATGCTCGTCCATTCTTACTATTCATCTATCGCAGAAATTGTCTTGCACAATTATCCGAAAGATGCCGCGATAAAATATGCTCATACACTGGCCGCTTTTTTCAGTTCCGGGTGGCAAACTGTTTTGGGGATTTGATCCCCAAAATTTTTAACTGGTGGTTAGCAGAATCTAACCGATTGAATAGGAGGTGGCCTGCATAAACAACTTCTGTATAAAATAGCTTTTGTTTCTTACGAGTATCAGATAATTATGTGGAAAGGACTTTTTGAAAATGGAAAATACGAATAAGCTCACAGGGAAAGACCTTATTAACGTCGGCATTTATTCTGCCATGACCCTTGTTATTTTCTTTGTTGTCGGATTGCTGACCTCATTACCGGTAGTGTACCCGTTTTTGTTCCTGATCTGGCCGATTGTTTGCGGTATTCCCATGATGCTGTATTACACAAAAATCAGGAAATTTGGAATGCTTACCATTACCGGCATTATTGGTGGTATATTCTTTTACCTCATTGGTTATGGGTGGATTGGTCTGCTCGGCTGGTTTCTCGGCGGCCTTTTGGGTGATGTAGTGCTTAAAATTGGTGGCTATCAAAAGTTCAAGGTAACTGTTTTGAGTTATGCTTGCTTCTGCCTCGGCATTATGGGGTGCCCTGCCAACCTTTGGTTTGCAGGAGAAGCCTATTGGGAAAACATTCATACTTCTATGGGGGATCAATACGCTAATACGCTGCAATCCCTGATGCCATCGTGGATGCTGTATGTGGGCTTTGTGCTGCTGTTTGTAGGGGGTATTCTGGGCGCACTTCTGGGACATAAGATGCTGAAAAAACACTTTGAGAGAGCGGGCATTGTGTAATGGAACAGTTGCAGGCCGTGGTAGAAACACGAAGTGGCTTTCGTTTAGACCCCCGGACAAAGTTGCTGCTGATGGCTGTTGTTGCTACTGCGGAATTTCTATATAGTCATACCGCGTTTATGATTGCGGTAGCCTTAATCCCATTTGTATTGCTCTTAACGAACAGGCAATATAAAACGGCCATTGTCTTTTTCTGCTTATTTACAGCAGGACTGTTCGTGCAAGCGGTTCAAAACTCCATTCAATTTCCTATGGTTATCAATATGCTGGTGGTTCTACTGGTGGGTTTAGTGCTGCGATTATTTCCCGCCTTTGTTATGGGTGCATATATCATTAAATCTACTACGGCCAGCGAGTGCATTACTGCGCTGGGACGAATGCACATTGGACGGCAGATCACAATACCGCTCTCTGTCCTGTTCCGTTTCATTCCCACTATGCAGGAAGAATCCGCCGCTATAAAGGATGCCATGCGGATGCGTGAGGTGCAATTTGGAACGAAAAAGTTTTGGCAGAATCCAGCCGCTCTCATTGAATACCGTTTTATCCCTTTGATGATTTCGGTAGTCAAGATTGGGGACGACCTCTCTGCGGCTGCCCTGACACGCGGATTGGATAATCCTGTCCGCCGAACCAACATTACTAAAGTCGGTTTTACCGGCTGGGACTTGATAACGGTGCTGATTGCCGGAACCGCGCTGATAATTACATACTTTTTTAGTCCGTGGTAAGGGGGTGCAGGAATGATAGAGTTAAAGGATGTTTCTTTCACTTATGAGAGTGGAGAAACGGAGAATAGCCTAAAACACATTGATCTCACAATCCATGACGGAGAGACAATTTTGTTCTGTGGGGAATCGGGATGTGGCAAAACAACCTTGACCCGCCTGATTAACGGCCTGATTCCGCATTATTACACGGGCAAATTGGATGGGAAAGTGTTGTTGGACGGTAAGGAATTAAAAGACTACCCTCTGTACCAAATCGGGCAGAGGGTGGGTTCGGTGTTTCAGAATCCGCGAACACAGTTTTACAACGTTGATACAACCAGCGAGATTGTGTTCGGGTGCGAGAATATGGGATTGCCGGTTTCTGAAATGACAAGGCGCCTTGAAGATACAACAAAGAGCTTGAAACTGGAAAAGCTGTTAAACCGAAGCCTGTTTGCATTGTCAGGTGGCGAAAAACAAAAAATTGCTTGTGCATCGGCGGATGCGATCCATCCAGATATTTTTGTGTTGGATGAGCCTTCCTCAAATTTGGACATTGCAACGATTGAAGATTTAATGCAAGTCATTCGCCATTGGCAATCCGAGCAAAAAACTATTTTGGTAGCGGAACATCGGCTTTATTATCTTGTTCCTTTAGTTGATCGCATTATTTACATGAAACATGGAGAGATCAGTAAGGAATTTACAAGGCAGCAGTTTCAATCACTGTCCCCCGAAACTTTACAGGGAATGGGGCTACGCGCCCTTGATCCATTCAACCTTTCACCGGAGGCCAAACCTAAAGCGAAACCACCGACTTTACATATCAAGGACTTTCGATTTTCTTATGATAAACACGGCCCTCTTATTGTGGACATTCCCGATTTGACACTACCACAAGGAGAAATCATTGGAATTATTGGGAATAACGGCGCGGGAAAATCCACATTTGCTCGTTGCCTGTGTGGATTGGACAAACGGGCTTTGGGGGAGTTAGAACTTAATGGACATTCTTATCGTGCAAAGCAGCGGTGCCATATATCTTACATGGTTATGCAAGATGTAAACCACCAACTGTTTACCGAGGATGTGTTGGATGAATTGCTTCTTAGTATGGACAGCGAGGACGAAAAAGAAAATACAGAACGGGCAAACCAGATTTTATCCAGCCTTGATTTAGCAGATAAAATCAAACTGCATCCTATGTCCTTATCTGGCGGGGAAAAGCAACGGGTAGCGATTGGAAGTGCTATCGCCTCAAATAAGGAAATCCTTTTTTTTGACGAACCGACCAGTGGCTTAGACTATTTCCATATGGTAGAGGTGTCTGATAATTTGAATCGCTTAAAAGACATGGGAAAAAGCCTATTCCTGATTACCCATGATCCTGAATTGATTTATAAGTGTTGTACTTATCTTCTGTTTATTCAAGAGAATAAAGTGCTATGGCATCGGCCAATGGATGATGAAGCTATCAAACTCTTACGGGCATTTTTCTCACATGAAAAAGGAGCAAATATAACCAATGCGTCTTAGCAAAACGCTTCATGCGTCCGGAGAGGATTATCTGGAGGCCATACTTGTTCTCCATGAGAAGATGGGCATGGTACGCTCCGTAGATGTGGCCCGGCACATGGAGGTGTCAAAGCCCAGCGTGTGCCATGC
>CABSMD010000122.1 GCA_902478725.1 uncultured Clostridia bacterium | reverse complement strand
TCCATCTTCTTGCCCGCGTAATGGTGCGCCAGACTACGGAAATTGTAACCCGGACAGCGATCAACCTTGACCCCTTCCCCCTTTTTGACAACACAATAGGTATCGATCCGCGCAGTCTTACCCGTCAGAATCTCGGAAAAATCAACCGAAAATTTGTGGGCAATATCATAGATCACGCTGATGGGAATGTTCTCTCCATTGTTTTCATAATCGAGATAGGTCTCCTCGTCAATCCCCAGCTCTTTGGCAAGCGTTTCGGGGGTATAATCACAGGATTCCCGCAATTCGCGTATCCTCCCTGCAATCTGCTTTAATTCCTCCGGCATGTTTACACCCTCCCCTTTATGATTTTTTTAAGGCATATTTCTCTTCAAAGTCCTTCATAACCTGCCGTTGCTTCTCGTTCATAGTGTATCGGATATCCCGTGTATAAGCATGCGGATCAAAGCTCTCATCCTTTGTATTGTTTTGCAGAACACTAATACCGATATTGGAACAATGGTCTGAAATACGTTCTAAGTTCTCAATAATTTCCAGAAAAATAATAGAGGACTTAATATCACATTTTTGCTTGGTCAGACGATCGACATGGCGCTTTTTCAGCTTTTCCTCCATAGTATCGATCACATGTTCCAGAGGCTCTACACGGTAGGCATACTCCATATCATTGTTTTCAAACGCAATCAGGGCGCATTCGATGATATCATAAACGGCCTTCGAAATTGTGTTAAGCTCTTTGCGCGCTCCTTTTGAAAATTCAATCTTCTTTTTTTGCATCTCTTCGCATAGATCGGAGAGGTTCTTGGCATGGTCACCGATCCGTTCGATATCGTTAATGGTATGGAACAGGTTGGACACCACCAGATTTTCGTTTTCATTGACCGGCTTTTCCGCTATTTTAACAAGGAAATTTGTAAAAATTCCTTCCATCTCATCGATTTTATTTTCATTCTGATTTATCTCATCCAGACGTTTATCATTCGATTCGATGACCGAATTGATAGCAAGCTTGTAATTATCCTGCGCCAACCTTCCCATGTTTACCACGCCCTTGACGGTCTGCGCCACTGCGATCGGCGGGGTGGAGAGTAGGCGTTCATCTATATAGGTTGGATAAGCCGAAGATACGGATTCCATGGCCGGTTCGTTCTTGTCGCGGATCGACATATTTGCCAATTTAACCAAAAGGCTGCTAAATGGCAGCAATAGCGCTGTACTAATAATATTAAATACAAAGTGGAACATCGCAATACCGGGCTTGGTGATCGCTTCATTCCAAAACCACCATTGTGAAAAATGATTGACCGCATAGATTAAAATCAGGAATACAACCGTACCGATCAAATTAAAATACAGATGAATAAACGCGGCTCGCTTTGCTGTCTTGTTCGCGCCGATACTGGATAGAATCGCCGTGATACAGGTACCGATATTCGTACCGAGTATAATGGGGATCGCGGAAGAATAAAAAATTGCACCGGAGACGGAAGCAGCCTGTAGGATCCCGACCGACGCACTGCTGCTTTGAATGAGCGCTGTTACGAGCATACCCAGCAAAACACCGACGACCGGGTTTGCACAGGTAGCAAACATTTCCTGAAACTGAGGCAGGTCCTGCAAGGAAGCGAGCGCAGACTCCATCCCCTTCATGCCGGTAAATAGGATACCAAACCCTAAAAAGATTTCACCAACAATGTTTTTACGGCTGTTTTTAGACACGATGACCAAAAGCATACCGACAAACAAAGCAATCGGGGTCAGCACGGTTGGGGTAAAGATGGACAGGTACCAGGCCTCCTTGTTCAAAGCATCCATCGCGATGATCATGGAGGTAACCGTTGTCCCGATGTTGGCGCCCATAATAACGCCAACTGACTGTTTTAACGTCATGATACCGGCGTTTACAAAGCCCACGACCATAACGGTAGTAGCACTGCTGCTTTGAATGAGCGCCGTTACAAGCGTCCCCACCAATACACCTTTTAGCAGATTGCTTGTCAGTGTTTCAACAATTTTTTGCATCCGCTGGCCAGCATACTTTTCAAGACCGTCACCCAGCATCTTCATTCCATACAAAAAGAGCGCGAGTCCGCCAAATAGAGAGATAAAATTCGTTATACTCATTGGTACCTCCATGTTCGCTTCTGTTTTGCCGCGTTATTTTCATTTTAACATATTCCTTCCTGAAATGGAAGATAAATTGTCAAAATAAATGCGATATTAAAACAACTTGTCGACACTTTTGTGGATATGATGCTTGATTTGCTCAAAATCCAGTGTTTTTACTTCATATTTTTCCATCAAAATCCTGCCGTCACAGATCATCGTGTCTATATCACTCCCTTGTGCGGAATAGACAATAGCGGATTTCAAATCATGCATCGGATATAAATGCGGCTTATCCAGATCGATTAAAATAAGATCCGCCGGATTCCCTGTCTCAAGGGTTCCCACCCCCTCAAATCCGAGCGCTTTGGCGCCGTTTATCGTGGCCAGCCGCAAGGCTGTATCAGCTGGTACGGCACAAGGGTCAAGGGTCACTCCCTTGGTCAGAAGCGAAGCCATATGCATTTCTTCAAACAGGTTGAGGTTGTTGTTGCTTGCCGCACCGTCCGTTCCCAAAGCGACATTAATCCCACGCTTTAAAAAACGGTCCATAGTATTGATTCCGCTTGCCAGCTTACAGTTGCTGGTTGGATTGTAAACGGCGGTAACCCCTTTATCGTGGTAAATCTCCAAATCGTTTTCATTCAGATAGAGAGAGTGCGCAGCTATCACCGGTACGTCAAACACACTAAGCTGGTTGAGGTAAGCGACCGGGGTCATGCCGTGCTCCCGTATGCAATCTTCATATTCCTTCTTCGTTTCCGCCACATGGGTGTGCAGCCGCGCTCCCCCCTCCGCCGCCATCCTCGCGCACCATTGCAGCAGCTCTGCCGAGCAGGTATAAATAGCGTGCGGCGCGAACGAAACCAAAATCCTGCCGTTTTCAGCATTGTGGTATTCTTCAAAAAAGCTTACGGCATCCTGCGTATCAGGATTGTCGGAAACTTCCCCCGAAACACAGATGTTCAAATTCGCGCGCAGACCGCTTTGTACAACCGCTTTGGCGGTGGCGCGGGAAGAAAAATACATATCGGCAAAGCAGGCGGTACCGCTTTTGATCATCTCATAAGCCGCCAGCATACTGGCCCAATAAACGTCTTCCTCCCCCATCCGCCCCTCAACCGGGAAGACGGCGTTCTCCAGCCAGTCAAAAAGCTCCCTGTCGTCGGCATAATTGCGCATCAGCACCATGGCGGAATGGGTATGGGCGTTAACAAGCGGCGGCATGGCAACGTGGTTTTTGCCTTCTATGGTATAGGCGTCCTCATACCCTTCCGGTTTCTTTGCGCCAAAATAGGCTATTTTGCCGTCCTTTATGCCAATAAATCCGTTTTCAATGATCTCCGTCTGATCCCGCATCGTCAGGATAGACACATTTTTAATCAACAGCACGCAATCACCCCAATCGCCGCCTCTAACAGGGCAATAAAATTCTTTTCGATTTTTTCTCCGCTTTGTAGGATTTCATCGTGCAGCAGTTTCCCGTCCGACAGCCCTGCCGCTTTGTTGGTTACGGTGGAAATCCCCAAAACCTGCATCCCGCAATGCACAGCGGTAAGCACCTCAGGAACGGTCGACATACCGACCACATCCGCCCCCAATGCCGCCAACATCCGGATCTCCGCAGGTGTTTCAAAGCTCGGCCCGGTCATATAGCCGTAAATCCCTTTCTTTAAGGGAATGTCTGCTGTGTTGGCGGCATCTAGGACTCTGTGACGCAGTTCCCTTGTATAAGCGTCGCTCATGTCCGGAAACCGGGGACCGAAATCCTCCAGATTTGCTCCTCGCAGCGGTGAATCGGCGCATAGCTTGATATGATCCTGTAAGAGAACCAGATCACCCGGCATAAGATCCTCCCGGATTCCTCCCACCGCGTTGCTGACGATCAAGGTCTCCACTCCCAAGGTCTTCAAAACGCGGATAGGAAACGCCAGCTGTGCCATGCTATAGCCCTCGTAATAGTGGAATCTGCCGTTTAAAACCAAAAGCGGTTTTCCACAAAATGCTCCATTTACAAGAGTTCCGGCATGGCCTGCCACGGTAGAGGATGGAAAATATGGAATATCCTCATAGCGGATCTCCCCTTTTTGCTCCAAGCGGCGTATAAAACCGCCTAATCCCGTACCCAATATGATGGCGGTATGCGGAAGATCTTCCCCCAAAGCATGTTCCATTGCCCGTTTTGCCGACAGTATCTGTTCCATAGAATACTGTTGTACCTTTTCCGTCATAAAAATCACCTGTTATCTAAAATATTTCACACCGGAGAGGAATAGCTTCTGATCCTTTTCCCCGGAAATATTGCGGAAAGTGTTGGAGGTAAAGCGTTCGCTGTGGCCCATCTTACCCAAAACCCTGCCGTCCGGACTGGTGATACCTTCAATCGCCCACATCGCCCCGTTGGGATTAAAGGCGATATCCATGCTCGGCGTTTTGTCAAAGTCGACATATTGCGTGGCGACCTGTCCGTTTGCAAACAATTCCTGAGCCGTTTTCTCATCGCACACAAATCTTCCTTCTCCGTGGGAAACTGCAACCGTATGCAGCTCGCCCGGCTCGCATTCATACAGCCAGGGCGACTTGTTGGAACTCACCCGGGTCTGTACCATACAGGATACATGGCGGCCGATCGAATTATAGGTCAGCGTCGGGCAGGTATCGTCCACATCAATAATCTTTCCAAACGGTACCAGGCCCAGCTTGATCAGCGCCTGGAAGCCATTGCAAATACCCAGCATCAGCCCGTCGCGCGCCTCGAGTAGTTTGGTGATCTCTTCCCGGATCAACGGGTTTTTAAATGCCGTAGCGATAAATTTTCCAGAACCGTCCGGCTCGTCGCCCGCGCTGAATCCACCTGGGATCATCACGATCTGAGACTGTGCGATCCGCTTGGCCATGTCGCGGATAGAATGGTCAATGTCCGCCGCTGTCAGGTTATGGAATACAAAGGTATCCACGACAGCGCCTGCCTTAGAAAATGCCCGTTCTATATCATATTCGCAGTTCGTGCCCGGGAAAACCGGGACAAACACCCGTGGATGCGCAAACGATTCAGAAGCCTTGACAAAGGTATTGTTTTTATAATCATGCACCTGTAGCGTTTCGGCAGATTTATCTGTCTTTGTCGGATATACTTTTTCCAATTTATCTTCCCATAATGCAATCGCATTCTCAATCGAAATCGAAACATCGCCAAAGCAAACAGTCTCCGTGCTATTGGTAGTTCCCAGCTCATACGCAAAATCGGGATCGGCCGCAAGACTTTTTTCAACCTCCAGCACGATCGAACCACAAAGGGGGGCAAATAGGCTTCTCGTATCGGTTATGGATACCCCAATCTTGTTACCGAAGCTGGCCTTTAAGACTGCGCCCGCGATCCCGCCCATACTGACCGCCTGCGCGCTTCGCACCACGCCGCGTTTCATCAGGTTATGGACATAGACAAAACTGCTGCGCAATGCGTGAAAATCGGGCAGATATTCCTCGGTCAGTTTGACCGGCACACAGATGAGCTTGCTGTCTGTTTGCTTCAACTCATTGGATACGGCATACCGCGCGTCAAGATAATTGACCGCAATCGATACCAGCGTAGGTGGTACGTCGAGATCCAAGAAGGAACCCGACATACTGTCCTTGCCGCCGATGGCGGGGATGTTCAGCTCGCGCTGTGCCTCATACGCGCCAAGTAGTGCGGAGAAGGGTTTCCCCCAACGGACCGGATCCGTACCCAGCTTCTCAAAATATTCCTGCAGAGTCAGCCGGGTATCCTTATAATTACAGCCGGTTGCCACCGCCTTGGCGACCGATTCTACCACAGCAAACACCGCCCCATGATAGGGACTCAAACGTGATAATTTTGGATCATAACCGTAAGACATCACAGTCGCGGTATTGGTTTCCCCCTGCATCACCGGAATTTTGGCACACGCCACCTGCGCCGGGGTCAGCTGATACTTTCCGCCGAACGGCATAAATACCGTTCCGCCACCGATCGAAGCGTCGAACCGTTCCGCGAGTCCTTTTTGCGACACAAAATTAAGGTCACGCAGCAAGACATCCAGTTCTTTTTCCGTGTCGCCGCTTTCTGCAAAATAGCCAGACAGTCCGGCAAACGGCCGTACGCTGACCGAAGCGTATTTCTTCGCACCGTTGGAATTTAAAAATTCGCGGTCGATATCGACAATCCGGCTTCCACGCCATAGCATGGTCAGCCGGTTATGATCGGTAACCTCTGCCACAACGGTAGCTTCCAGGTTTTCACCCGAGGCGGCTTGGATGAAAGCGGTTGCATCCTCCCGGGCGACAATGACCGCCATGCGCTCCTGAGACTCGGAGATTGCAAGCTCCGTACCATCTAAGCCTTCATATTTTTTGCTTACCTTATCTAAATTGACCACCAGTCCGTCTGCCAGCTCACCAATCGCTACCGATACGCCTCCCGCGCCGAAGTCATTACAGCGTTTGATCATCGTAGTGACCGAAGGGTTACGGAACAGCCTCTGGATTTTTCGTTCTTCCGGCGCATTCCCCTTTTGCACCTCAGCACCGCAGGAGGTCAGGGACTCCGCATCATGCGCTTTGGATGAGCCGGTCGCGCCGCCACAGCCGTCCCGTCCGGTGCGTCCGCCCAGAAGAATTACAACATCGCCCGCTTTGGGGGATTTCCGTATTACATTTTCCTGCGGGGCCGCCGCGATTACCGCGCCAAGCTCCATATGCTTTGCCACATAACCCTCGTCGTAAATTTCGGACACCAGACCGGTTGCAAGACCGATCTGGTTCCCATACGAACTGTAGCCCGCCGCTGCCGTACGTGCAATCTTACTCTGCGGCAGCTTGTTCGGCAGGGTTTCACTCACTGCCACCGTCGGATCGCCGCTGCCAGTGATCCGCATGGCCTGATAAACGAACGAACGCCCGGATAACGGGTCGCGGATCGCGCCCCCCAGGCAGGTTGCGGCACCACCGAACGGCTCGATCTCAGTTGGATGGTTGTGCGTTTCATTTTTAAACATCACCAGCCATTTTTGTGGTTTACCATCCACATCGACGTCAACCACTATGCTGCAAGCATTGATCTCCTCCGACTCGTCCAAATCGGGCAAAAAGCCGTTCTTTTTGATTTCCTTCATCGCGATGGTCGCAATATCCATCAAACAGATGCTCTTTTTCCGATCGTCATAAACAAAATTTCTTGATCGCTTATAATCCTCAAACGCCTGTTCAATGGTTGGATTTTCGATCTCAAAATGGGTTAGTTCGGTAGAAAATGTAGTGTGTCTGCAATGGTCGGACCAATAGGTGTCAATCATCCTAAGCTCGGTTAGTGTCGGATCGCGCTGTTCCTTTTCTTTGAAATAGGACTGGCAGAATAAAATGTCATCCAGATCCATCGCCATACCCATCTCACCCAAAAAAGTCCCCAGTTCTTCTTTGGACTTTTCAATAAAGCCCGCTACCCGTTCCACCATCTCTGGCGGCTGGATATCCATTTCCAGCGTATCCGGTTTTGCAAAAGAAGCCTCCTGACATTCGACCGGGTTAATGC
>CABSMD010000121.1 GCA_902478725.1 uncultured Clostridia bacterium | reverse complement strand
GTTTTCAAGACCAGCTCCTTAAACCGCTCGGACACCTCTCCGGATACGCATTACAGTATAGCATAATCCAAGACCCTTTGTCAAGCATTTTTGCCGCCATTTTTATTTTCCATGTCATGTAATATCCTGCCCCGCTTACGGATACAATAAACAATAAAAGCGGTCTTTATGACAGCGGATTGGAGTGTTGAATATGGATAAGGATCAAAAATTTTATTTATGCAAGCATTGCGGCAATCTGGCCGGACTCATTCATAACGCGGGGGTACCGATCTATTGCTGCGGCGAACCGATGGTCCAGCTTGAGGCCAACACAAGCGAGGGCGCTTCGGAAAAGCATCTGCCGGTCGTTTCGGTGGACGGCGATACTGTGACAGCCGAAGTCGGGAGCACCCACCACCCCATGACAGGCGAACACGCCATTGAGTGGATTTACCTGGAAACCAAACACGGTGGACAAAGGAAGGGACTCTCACCCGACGATACCCCAAAAGCTTGCTTTGCCGTCTGCGACGATCAGCCGGTTTCGGTTTACGCCTACTGCAACCTGCATGGCCTATGGCGCACGATGATTGAATAGAGGTCTTATAAAACCAGCGCATCCATTCCTTTTGCGCTGGTTTTTTCTGTTATTATTATATTTTAAACCGGTATCCCGCGCCCCAAACCGTCTCGATGTATTGAGGTTTGGAGGGGTTTTCTTCAATCTTTTCCCGGATACGGGCGATATGCACCGTCACCGTCGAGGCATCGGACAGCGCGTCGAATCCCCAGACACGTTCAAATAAGGTTTCCTTGTCGTAAACCCGGTTAGGGTTTTTCACTAGAAATAACAACAGATCGAACTCCTTTTGCTTGAGGGTGACCTCCTGGTCGTTACAATAAACCCTCCTGTCCTGCTCATCGATGGCAAGACCGCGCACCTTGATCAGCCGACCCTCACGGCGTTGCGCGCCCCGGCTTTGCAGGCGTTCGTAAACATTCAAATGCCCCTTCACGCGCGCGACCAGCTCCCCCATGCCAAACGGCTTGGTGATATAGTCGTCCGCGCCCAGGTTCAGCGCCTTGATTTTAGAAAGCTCCTCATCCTTCGCCGATACGACCAAAACCGGAATCGCCTTTTCCTCCGCGATATCGTGCAGGATTTCAAAGCCGTCCTTGCCGGGCAGCATCAGGTCGAGCAGCACCAGGTCAAATTTTTGAGACTCGATCAGCTTCATCCCCTCGGCCCCGTCATAGGCGCAGACCACCTCGTAGCCACTCATCTGCAGATAATCCTTTTGCAGCTCCGCTATGCTTGTATCATCCTCGACAATCAAAATCCGTTTCATGCCTGCCTCCTGCTTTTATTGAATGAAATCAGGATACTCGTACCCTCTCCCGGCTCGCTCAGGGCCCAAATCCTGCCGTCCATCCCCTCCACGATCTGCTTGGCGATCGCCAGGCCGAGCCCGCTTGAGCCCTCCACCTTCCGCGCCGAATCCGCACGGTAAAAACGGTCAAAAATGTGGGGCAGGTCTTCCTTTTTGATCCCGTCTCCGTTGTCCTGCACCTCCAGGATAACCGCAGCGGGCGTCTCCCGCAGAAGCACCGTCACATGCCCGGTTCCCGGATCAATATGCTTTCTGGCGTTATCCAGTACGTTTTGCACCACCCGCCCGAACCGTTCGCCGTCTATGGTGATTAAGACGTCTTGCTCTATCTTGGTTTCCAGGGAAAGGGTTTTACCCTCCTGTTCAAACCCAAAGACGTTGTCCTCCACAAAATCACGGATATAGCCGGCGATGCCGACCCTGCCCATCGAAAAGGGGATCTGGTTTAAGTCCAGCTTAGAGTATAGCAGCAGGTCGTCTATCATCGTACTGACAAGGTTTGTCTTGTTCCAGGCGGTCTCCAAATACTTTTTCCGCTTTTCCTCCGTATCGGCCACCCCGTCCAATATCCCCTCAATATAGCCGCGGATCGCGGTGACCGGCGTTTTTAAGTCATGTGAAATGCTGGAGACTAGAAACTTACGGTTGTCGTCATACTTCTCCTGATAAAAAACCGATTCCTTTAGCTTGAGCCGGAGCTGCTCCACCGCCTCACACAGATCGCGCACCTCACCGTAACCGGCGTCGGCGATCTCGGTATCGAGGTCGCCCTCGCTGAGCTTGACGGTTTCCTTTTTGAGCCGCACCATCGGATGGATGATGTCCCGTTCATAATAGCGTTGGGAAATCAGGCTGGCCAGCAGAAAGGTAACCAAAAACACACCGATTACAAACGCGAGCAACTTTTGATAATAGGCGCTCAGATCGTCCAGCGGGGTCAGCTTGATCAACTCGTAAGCCGCGCCGTCCTTTTGGAACGGTTCGGTTGTGAACTGGTATTTCACCCCGCCGTATGTATATTTCCAGTTATTCATCTCGGCGTTCATCTGCAATTCCTTCGCCTGCTTGGTGCCAAAGCCGCCGCTCGCGTACAGCACAATGTCCTCCCTCATGACGATCACATCCATATCGGCTGCGCTGCGGGTAAGGGTATCGCGGTTCACCTTGGCGGAAAAATAGCCGTAAACCGATCCGGCGCATACGGTAATGATAATGGTCGTAATCAAAACGATCAGGCTTTGGGATAAAAGACGGGTACGAAGGTTCATAGAACAAATCGCCTTTCCGGCCCGCCGGCATCTTTGGGGCGCTTACTGCGGGCCGTGTAAGCGCCAATTTTGGTTTTCCATTAAAAGTCTTCTGCCTACACGTCCTTGCGTTCAAACAGGAAATAGCCCAGCGAAAAGAGGGTGACCCCATAGCCGGCTATGATGAAAAACACCCGCAATATCTTGTGGACATTAATAAAGCTTCCAATAAATAGGGTGTACCAATCGAAAGTGGCGGTGAACAGAAAGCTCTGGTAGGTCGGGAACATGAGCCCCAGGCCGTTGAGCGCCAAAAAGGCCACCACCGTGATCAAAAACGCGCTGGCACTGCCGCGCGCGAGGTTGGAGACCACCATCACAAACAGCGCGAAGATCAGCAGCGGGAAGAAGGAGGCCAGATAGGCCGCGACGACGCTGCCAATCGAGAGCATACTGTTTTTGACAAAGAACGAACCGATGATCGCGACCACCATCACAAACAGCAGGTTGCCTAAAATAAAGGTCGCCGCAGCCAACATCTTCGACGTGTAGACTTTCAATCGTGAGGCCGGCTGTGTAAGGGTCAGCTTGATGGTTTTCTCCCCGCCCCATTCGCCGTTGATCATGTCGATGCAGACAAATGCGGTAAACAGCGGGATCAGGGTGTAAATCAGCACCGATAGCACCAGTATAGCAAATTCGGAGCTTCCGGTGATCTTGACGCCGGTGAAGTTGTGGAACACCGTCACAATCAGCGCCGCGACAAACACCGCGGCAATGGACAAAAGTGCCGCCACGACCAACTTTTTCTTCTTTGATATTTTATAGATTTCATTCATATACGCCGCTTTAAGACTTGACACTCAGATCCACCTCACTCAAATAATAGTTTTCCAATGAGGAATAGCTCTTTAAAATCTCCTCAGTCGGTTTTACGCTCAGCAGCCGGCCCTCGTATAGGACGCCGATCTTGTTACAGGTCAGCTCCACATCGTGGATGAGGTGGCTGGAAATAAAGAAGGTGGTGCCGAACTCCTCCGCCATGGAGGCCACCAGCTTGCGGATCTCCACCATACCCTCGACGTCCATCCCGTTTAAGGGTTCGTCGAGGATCAGCACCTTCGGATTGGAAAGTATCGCCATCGCGATCCCCGTTCTCTGGCGCATACCGAGGGAGTAGTTTTTGACCTTCTCGTTTTTGTACTTAAGCATGTCGGTGATATATAAACAGCGGTCGATCCGCTTGTCGTCTACATCGTCATAAAACCTAGCGCACAGCTTGAGGTTTTCATACGCGGTGAGATAGGGAAACAGCGCGACGTTTTCAATGATACAGCCAACGTTGCGCATCGCCTTTTCATAGTCGCGGGAGATACTGTAGCCATAGATACGCACATCTCCCCTGTCCGCGTGCATCAGCCCGGTCATAATCTTCATCGCCGTGGTTTTCCCTGCGCCGTTCGGCCCCAGAAACCCAAAAATCTCACCTGGGTTTATTTCAATATTGATGTCCGAAATTCCTCTGTTGTTCTTATACATTTTTGTCAAATGTTCAATTACGATTGCGCGGTCCAAATACCTTGCACCTCCTGAATGTGAAACACAGAAATTCTTCCCGTACCTCTCGGGGGTGGGAGGCAGGGAAGAATCCTCTGCATTTGCCAAAAATTTTGGTTATCCAAGCAATTGCCTTTCCCTTATTATAACGAACGTACCGCCCGGCTGTCTTCAAATGGAAAGGAAATTTACTTCAAAGCTTTTACTAATTTTACTCAAAAACCCTTGCAAAGCTGTTGTTATAGTTCTCGCTGTGGACGCTGTAACCGCCGTACGGTTCATCCTTCACACCGATCTCGAACATGATGGTGGAGCCGTCGCCGGAATTGCGGTGGATCATACCGCCGTATTCATTGCCCTCGGCGTCGGTATAAGCAAACCGGTTGTTGTAATTCTCATCGTCAAACGCGAGAGTAAAGTCGAATGACAGCGGCGTCTCACCGTCGGTGCGTGTCTCATAATACCGTCCGGCCAGGCCCTCGTTTGTGACCGAGGTAATCTCCACTACCCGCTCGCCGGTCTTTTCGATGCCGGCTTCGTTCATCTTTGTGATGTTGTTCTTATATGTGCCGACGAAGCGCGTGTCAAACTCACGACTGGTCGCGTTGCCTTCCTCCACCTTCTTGCCGGTGAGGTCCGGCTCGGTGACAACGGTGCTGTTGATATCGGTCAATGCTGCCGATACTTCAACCACAATCTCGTGTGCCACACCGTCTTTGTCGGTACCGGTCAGGGTCACGCTGCCGACCACGCTGTCGATGATGCCGTTTTCATTTTCAATCGCCTTAGCGGAACCTTCCTTTACATAAATATCCTCGGTCAGCGCCGGAATACCGTAGCGGTCGGTATGGTAGCTGTCCATAAAGGAATACTTTACGCCGAAGGAGACCAGGGCGTTGGCAAACGCCGGGATCTGCGCCTGGGTCAGGTTGGCGACATACATCTTCTTACCGTCGGTCTCCTCGACCTGCACAACATCCTTGAGGCTGCCGACGAATGCGTCGATCACCTTTTCGACGTCCTTGGCCTCTTCCTCTTCAAAGGGATTGTTGATCATCTTGCCGTCGCTGAAGCCATACTCGATGCCGGGCGTCTTACGGGCTAAATAGTAGGTCTCATCGCCGCTGTTTTTGTTGATATACTTCTCGCCGTCACGGTAATAATAGTTCGTACCCTCGGCGTCCTTGTCCACAGAGATGTGCGACTCGGTCGATTCCATACGCATGTTTTTGTTATCATACTTCATCGTGGAATCCGACTGTTCTACCACCTTGCCGTCCACCTTCAGCGCCATCGTCGTACTACCTGTGAAGTTGTCGATCCCGTCGGATAACTGGGCCGCCGTGCTCTTTGCAGCATCCTTTAAGCTGTTATAGCCAGAGCCGAGCATCACGTCGGCGAATGCCGATGTCGCCAGCAGACAAACGCCAATGACCAATGCACACAGCGACGCCGCCTTTTTTCCAAATTTCATACCTTCTGCCTCCTCAAATTAAGAATTGTACCGCCCGCCTCGTTTTCTCCGCCAAATTGTCTGTAGGCGGAGAAAAATTCCGGCTCCCCCGGCGGGTCATGCCGCCATGGAAATAAACGTTTATTTTCGGTACAACTCTATCTTACAACCCTTGCGTTGCTTTTCTCTAAATCAAATATTAACATTTCATTAAATAACCAACTTGTTTATTAGGATGCCCTTAACTGTGTTTCCAAATCATGAAGGATCGGCAATATTCTATTTTTTATTGCCCAAATAGTAAAAAACAGCTCAACAGACCTTATAAGACTTTATACCACCATGCGAAATTTCCTAATTTCATGCAGGTTTGCGCGTATCGTCCCCGTTCTGTGGTAAAAGTTCTTACAACATACTTTTGTAAAGTTGGGCGGGATTTTCTCGCCTGCAAAATGGGAACCCTCGCGCCGACGTTTTGTATGTAATAAGCCGTCTCCTATCTACGAGAGGGATGACGCGGAGTAAAGAACCGACTGCGAAAGCGGAAAAATAGGACCTCCCAACCCCTGATAGAACGAGCCTCTGCGGACGCAGAATCGAGGGGGCCTATATCCTTTCACCTGTACCCCCGGAAACAGGTTTCTATTGTTCTGAATGATAGCCCCGGCGTGAAACTGAAACCCGTCTCATGCCGGGGCTGTTTTCACGCGCGGATGCACGTCCTGCCGAACGCTGTGAGCATACTTCTCTCCAGCTGGTCAAGTTTCCCGTATTCAGCGCTTGCAAGGGCGCGTAGCCGCTTCACTTGTGAAGCGTTCGCAAGGCATCAAAAACGACCCTTGTCGGGGGATTGGGGGGCGGCTCCCTACAAGCGGTTTGAACAGTTTTCGCATAGCAGAAAATGGGCAAACGCACAACGGTGTGTACCGTTATGCCCTGCTTGCCACAATTGAAAACAGCAAAATGATTAGTACGCCTTTTACCCAATAAGGCGTACTCAGATCCGCTCGATAAACCAAATGTTACACATGTTTATCATCACGCTTTTCCCAAAGCATGAACCCTGTTATCACCGCGAACAATGCCATAGAGACAGACATTTCGATTAGGTGTGCAACCCGAACCGCATCCGGCATCAAAAAATTGGGCACAACCAATACAATCGCCGGACATATAAAGAGGAAAAATGTACTCATCATAAAATCCTTGCGGTTTGTCATGAGCCTCCGAATAGGGAGCATGGCCGATGCAAACAGCATTCCCCGGATCAACTGGAATGGATAGATGATGGGATTAGTATGGAAATTTATCGCTAATTGCCCCAAAAGGGTGGGCTTTGCCGCAGTTCCTGTATAGAACAAACGGACTGCTTCAAACTGCCATGCGATAAAATAACCAAACAACATATATAAAACGAGATAAATACCGCCCAGGGACAGTATACGGACAAGAGTTGAAACGCCGATCCCGTCATGTATGGATACCATTTCTTTATTTGCAAAGAATTTAACCGCAAGAGGCGTAACCGCCGCGACAGGGAATATACCGGCCGCCATGATAAGCAGAATATCGACCGTAGTTATTGCAAACGAACCGCCAAACAGCAGGGTTTCTATTTGTGTCATAAAGGTTTGTACAAAGAATATGACACCGGCCACCGTTAGTACAAGCGGGATCCCATTTTTATTTGCGTGTTTTACGACAAAGCATATTGCCGCCATGATCCACACCGTGTCTATCACCATTGGTGGGATCTTCATCAAGCTGGCCATTACGTCAGTAGCTGGGACGTTTAGAGCTTGCATTTGTGCAGAAAAGGGTATTAAGGCATTGGCAACCATAAATACTGTAGAATAAAGAAACACCAGTAACATAAACTTCAAAATAGCTTTCAATGTAGATCCTCCTTTATGATTTCAGATTTCTCGTTCTGCGCCTTATTCGCCTAAGGCGAATATTCTTGTTTCTTATACTCTAAATTTTAATGTCGAATTTGTCAAGTTGCTTTATTTATTTTTATATTGTGCCTCAAGTCTTTATGATATTAGGG
>CABSMD010000120.1 GCA_902478725.1 uncultured Clostridia bacterium | reverse complement strand
ATTCAATGGAGGCTTACTTAATGAAAAAAACAGAGAAAACCGAAAAAAGGCAAGTTAAATAAAGAACACAAAAAACAGCATACTCGTTGTGACAGAGGAGATACTGCTTATTAAAAAATTAATCTTATTACTTTATTTTTAGGAGGGATTCGATGGAAACACAGGCGAAATGGATCTGGCTTGATCCGGCGAAGCACCCTGCTGTGACCTACCCGACCATCTTTTGCGACAAGACGAAATACACCTTTTGCGTGGCGGAATTTCAAAAGGAGTTTGTGTTGGAGGAGGAGATACCGTCAGCCAAATTGACCGTGTCGGCCGATACCCGCTACCGGCTGTGGGTGAATGGGCGGCTGACCGGTTCCGGTCCGGTTGCGCCGGGCGGCGACTATGGCAACCAAAAACCGATGCCCCATTGGTACGCGAGCGAATATACCGTGCCTTTGCAAAAGGGCAAAAACCGCATCTTTGCGCAGGTGCAGCTAGGCGGCCTTGCCATGACCGAGTATTCCGCCGGACGGGGCGGCTTTTGGCTCTCCTGTATGGGTGAATCTAAAAGCGCTTTTGCAATCCACACCGATTCTACCTGGCAGGCGCGGCTTAACAGCCGCGTCCGGCCCGATAAAAGTGTAAACATGACCGCGCCGGAGGCTCCCTGGGAACAGGCTGTGGAGACCGGAGACAGCCGCTGCTTACTCCTGTCGCCCCTGCCGCCCCTGTGCGAGCGGTTTGTGCCTCCTTCCGAGGTGTTCGTGTTCCCCGACTACCGCGCGCGGGTTTCCTGTGACGGCGGCACAGCGTCCTCCTGCTCGAATGCCGCGTATAGCGGAGGCGATGGGGCTATCCTTCAACAGGATAGGGTATCCGGCCGGGGCGGCAGCATCACCATCCAGCCGGGCTGTCCGCTGACCCTGTATTTGAAATTTGACAAAATCTACTCCGGCTATGTGTCGTTCGGCTACCGGGGTACGAAAAACCTGAGAATCACCCTCTCCATCCAGGAGCAGATCGGCAAAGCCCACGAAACCGAACGGGTTGTCACATCCGAAGCCTTCGAGTACCGGGGGCTGCGGATGCAGAGCGTCGGCTGTATCGGGGTGACGCTGGAGGGCTTTGCGGGGGAGGCCGTCACGCTGACCAGTCCCGGGCTGATGTTCACCTGCTATCCCGCGCCGGAGGAAGGGAGCTTCCACTGCCCGGACGAAACGCTCAACCGCATTTATGAAGTCGGAAAATGGACGCTTACCATCTGCCGCCAGTCACTGCACCTGGACAGCCCTCTCCATCAGGAGACGCTCGGGTGCACCGGCGACTACTTCATCGAAAGCCTGATGGGATATGCCTGCTTTTCCGATACCCGCCTTACCCGGCTGGACATCGTGCGCACCGCCGATTACCTGCGGATGAATGACGGGGTGATGTTCCACACCAGCTATAGCCTGATCTGGGTGCAGATGGTGGCGGAATACTGCCGCTATACGGCGGATTTTTCGGTACTGGATGAGGTGTGGGACGCGCTTTGCATCCTGCTCGAACGCTTCCATTCCTACATAGGGCAAAACGGCCTGATCGAGAATCCCCCCAATTATATGTTCGTCGACTGGGTGGAGGTGGACGGGTATACCCTGCACCATCCACCAAAATGCTTGGGGCAGGCCTGCCTGAACGCCTTTTATTACAAGGCGCTGCTGGACGCGGCATATCTGTGCGGCTTGCGCGGCGAAGAGGCAGATGTTTACCAACAAAGAGCGCAGGCGGTAAAGGATGGGTTCGCGGCGTTTTATGACGCGGAACGGGGACTGTACTTTGACGGCCTGGACACGCCGGGACAGGAAAACGCCTGGCAGCCGCAAAATCCCAGACGCCGGTATTTCAGCCAGCACACCAACTCGCTTGCCGTGCTTTACGGCCTGGCAGAGGAATCCCTGCGCGCGCCGATTATGGAAAAGGTCATAAACGACGGTTCACTGATCGCCGCCCAGCCTTATTTTCTGCATTTTGTGATTGACGCGCTCGCCGCTGCCAACTTGTTTGAGCAGTATGGACTGCCTCAGATACGCCGTTGGAAGCGGCTGACGGATGAGTTTTCGGGCGGCATGAAGGAGATATGGGAAGGGAACTGCGATTACTCCCACGCCTGGGGCGCAACCCCGGTTTACCAGCTTCCCATAAAGCTTTTGGGGCTCGCCATCATGGAGCCGGGCTTTCAAAAAATCACCCTGCGCCCGCGCACCTGCGGGTTGGAGCAGGCGCACATTAAGGTGCCGACGCCGTTTGGGATCATCGACGCGGAGCTGTCTGGCGACGGACAGCATAAGATTACCGTGCCGGACGGGATCGAATACGAAGTTTTATAAAAAAGTATGCTAAAAAACAGCGTCGGCCGGACGCTGTTTTTTTGGTATATCCATCTGCTTTTTGCAAATAATAAGTACTGCTACTTTGCGTTGCGTGCCCTGAATTCTTCTGCCAGGCCGCCAAGCAGTTCCTGCTGCCGGGATGTCAGTCCGTCGACATGGAGCATCTTGCGGTTATCAAGCCCCAGAATATAGTCAGACGTGACATGGTACAGGATCGAAAGCTCAATCAGTACGTCGAGCGACGGCGTTTTAAGATTATTTTCATAAGCGCTGATCGATGTTTTGGACAGGTTCAAACGCCGTGCCACCTGCTCCTGAGTCATATGCTTGCTCTTTCTCAGGTCACGCAGCCGGTACCCGAAATCGTAAACCATCGGCAACATCCTCCTCCTGCCATAATTGTAATATATACTTATCCACCAAGAGGAAATTTATTCTACATATCATCTACTCTAGGTTGACACGTGGGTAGAATGATGATAAAATAAGAGTAGTAAGGAGGATGCGCTTATGAAATCCGATCTGCCGGACGCTATTGCGGGTCAGTTGCATTGTTTCATATCCGATCTGCGCCAGGACAGCCACTTATCCCTCTATAAAGGTATGCTGCGCGATTTTCCATTTGAGGACTATTCTTTAGAGGACTGTAACTATACACTCTCCTACATGTTCGGAAAAGAGCTGCAGTTTTCAAGTTATGAGGAGATACGCAACTATCTTGATTCCGCTGGTTAGAATTTTATTTGCAAACCGGACGCGGTTGTGTTATACTGTAAGCGTAAGTGAGTGACTGTAAATGGCGGAGAGGAGTCGTGTGGTATGACCAGAAAGCTTTACAGGATCGAAAAGGGCAGGAAGCTGTTGGGCGTGTGCGGCGGCATTGCAGAGTATTTTAATATCGACCCCAGCCTGATCCGGTTGATTTGGGTGGTTGTTACGCTGGTGACCGCCTTATGGGTTGGTTTGGTGGTGTATTTTGCGGCCGGGTTCATTCTGCCGAACAAAAGCGAAGTGGACATTATAGAATAGTCGCGAAGGATAGCGGCTTTTGGCGGAATGTATCATGCATTCCGCCTTTTTGTTTTTTCTTTTGCGGCAATCAAACGGAGGGATTAACCTTATGTTTCTGGAACGTTTTTTAGGCAGGCCGGCCCTGTATGCACCGGGTACAAGCCAGTTTTGGGCCGATGGGCATATAGCAAAGGCGTTGCTGCAAGCGCACCTCGATCCTGCTTCAGACGCCGCGAGCCGAACCCCCGCTTTTATGGACCGTTCCGTCGGGTGGATCGCCTCGATGGCCCCGCCGGCGCGGTACCCGGCGCTTCTTGATCTGGGCTGCGGGCCGGGGCTGTATGCCAGGCGGTTTCACGGAGCAGGCTACCAGGTAACGGGTGTGGATTTTTCACAGCGTTCCATCGAGTATGCCAAGGCGGAGGGGGACGGCATTGCCTACATCCATCAGGATTATCTGTCGCTTACATACGATTGCCGGTTTGACGTGGTGACCCTGATTTATTGCGATTTCGGGGTTTTGTCCACCCAGGACAGAGCTGCGCTGCTGGATAGGGTTTACCGCGCCCTGCGCCCCGGCGGCAAATTTGTGTTTGACGTGTTTACCCCCGCGCGGCACGCGGGCAGGGGGGAACAGAAAAACTGGGAATATTGTCCGGACGGCGGGTTTTGGGACGCGGGTGCGCACCTTTGCCTCCATTCGTTTTACCGCTATGATGAGGATAATACGGTTTTGGATCAGACAGTCGTGGCGACAGATACAAAGGTGGAATGCTACAACATCTGGGAGCATTGCTTTACCGAAGAATCGCTGGCCGGTGAGCTTCGCGGTGCGGGGTTTGACCGCTTTGAGCTGTTTGACGATATTGCGGGAAAGCCTTACGGCAAGGAAGGCGACGCCATCTGCGCCGTGGCGACAAAATAGGGGAATACCGGGGGACGCTTGCCCATAAGCGTCCCTTTTTTTGCGCCAAAAGCGGGCTTTTCCACGGCATATTATTGTCCAACCCCTCATATACATGGTAGGGAGGAGGCTTGATATATGGACGCAACCGTCAGACGTACCAGAACCAGACCAATGAAAACCAAAAGCAGGACAAAAGATACCTTTATCGAGAAAACGGTGATTCAGCTGGTGGTCAGTATCATGGTACTCTGTGTTTGCATCGCGGCGCGCTATGGGGGCGTGCTGGCCGCCGAACGGGAACAGCTTTCCCTACTGCTTCGGCAGGACACCGATGTGGAAATGCTTCTCCCGAAGGTGGAGGCCTTTGTCAAACAGAACGAGTACCTGGCTCCGGTCTGGAACTACCTGTCGCCGGAGCTGCAGGTAGAACAGCAGACGCCGGCAGAAAGCCCCGCACCGACGGCGCAGCCGCAAAGCGCGCCGTCGGCGGCGGAGGATCCGGAGGCGGCGGTGGCAGTGGCCAAAAACCAGACGGACACCTTCCTGCCGCCCCTCATAGGGATCATTACCTCTAACTACGGCGACCGGCCCGACCCGTTGGAAAACGACGAACGGTTCCATACCGGCGTCGACATCGCGGCGGATAACCTTGCGCCGATCGTAGCCTCGTCTGACGGCGAGGTTATTTTTTCCGGGCAATTGGGCGGGTACGGCAACGCCGTGAAAATCCGCCACTCCAACGGCTATGTTACCTTGTACGGGCACTGCGACACCCTGTTGGCCGCCGAGGGCGACCAGGTAACCGCCGGGCAGCAGATCGCCCTGGCCGGCAGCACCGGACGGAGCACCGGCCCACACCTGCATTTTGAGATCATCGACACCGAGGGGAACTACATCGACCCGAACTCCCTGATGTCATTTGAACAAAAACAGGCTTAGCGCGCCGAGATGGTAACAGCATGGGCGCCTGCGTACGCCGGATTGGATGGACGGGGCTTTGAAAAAAACAAAAACATTTTTCCGTATACATTTCACCTTTTTTCTGTTATTATTATTAGGGTATTTTACCCATACGATTTTTCAGATTTTAATGGTATATGCCTGCCTGGCGGTGCATGAGTTTGCCCACGTCGCGGCGGCTGTTTCGCGTGGGATCGGAATCCAATACATCAGCGTGATGCCGTTCGGCATCGCGATCCGCCTGCGCCAGGACAGAATTCGCGGCACGGCGGATCAACTGCTTGTTTCGCTGTCCGGCCCGCTGGGGAATTTTCTGTTCGCGGGCATATTGTACGTCTGTCGAACGTATATTCCAGGCAACGTTTACCTGTTTTTATTTAGCGCCAACCTGTCACTGGGCCTTTTTAATCTGCTGCCCGTCCAGTCGCTTGACGGCGGGCGGGTAAGTTACCTCTTGCTTTCACTGGTATTTGGCAGTATAATAGGATATAATATATCTGTAAAATTATCCAAATGCTTGGTGGCTTTGCTCACCCTTGCGGGAGCATGGGTGGTATATGTCACTCATTTTAATCTTTCCTTGTTGCTGCTCGCCACCTTTTTGGCCTACCAGCTTTGGGCGGACAACGGCTACGAACGGCTGGTGATGATGCAGCACATGCTGGATTACAAGCAAAAAAAGAGCAAGGCCGGGGTGTATCCGGTCAAGGTTGTCGCAATCGAGGATACCGTCCCGCTGCGCCGCCTGCTGCGGTGCTTTTCCCAAAGGAAGGTGTGCGTGGTCAACGTGCTCGACCACGACATGAAGATCAAAACCACCCTTACCGAAAAGCAGGTGATCGACCTGATGCTGTATTACGGTGCGGGGACATGCCAAAGAGAAACGGAGTTAGGAAATGGACACTATTATGGACAAAATATTGAAAAAGGTGCAAAAACCAGCGCGCTATACCGGCGGGGAGTGGGGCAGCGTCAGTAAGGACCCGGAAAAGATGCAGATCCGCTTTGCGTTCTGCTTTCCGGATACCTATGAGATCGGAATGTCCCACCTGGGGATGAAGATTCTATACCACCTGCTCAACGAACAGGCGGATATTTACTGCGAGCGCGCCTTCGCGCCGTGGGATGATTTTGAACAGCAGTTATTGGAACACAATCTGGCCCTCCCCGCCCTCGAAAGCGGGGACGGGCTGGATCGGTTTGATTTTGTCGGGTTTACCCTGCAGTATGAGATGTGCTACACGAATGTACTCAACATGCTCTCTTTGGGGCATATTCCACTCTGGGCAAAGGACAGAAAAGACGGACAACCCTTCGTCTGCGCCGGCGGGCCGTGCGCCTTCAATCCGGAGCCGCTGGCCGATTTTATCGACTTTTTCATGATCGGCGAGGGCGAGGAGGTCATGCTCGAAGTGATGGAGGCTTATCGTGCCTGGAAGGGCAGCGGTACACCGCGCGAGGCGTTTTTGCGCGCGGTGGCACAAATCGAAGGGGTGTATGTACCGCGGTTTTACGACGTTTCCTATCAGGACGCGGGGACGGTCGCTGCGGTCACGCCGAACTGTCCCGAGGCGGCGCCGGTGGTCAAAAAACGGATCATACGCGATCTGGACAGAGTGTTTTACCCAAAACAGATGATCGTGCCGTTCATCGACATCGTGCACGACCGGATCATGCTGGAGGTGTTCCGGGGCTGTACCCACGGCTGCCGGTTCTGCCAGGCCGGGGTGATCTACCGTCCCGTGCGGGAAAAGAGCGCGAAGACGCTCACCGACTGTGCCGACGCGCTGATGGAGGCGACCGGGTATGAGGAGCTGTCGCTCACCTCGCTGAGCACGGGTGATTATTCGGAATTTCCGCAGCTGACCGAGACCCTGCTCGAGCACGCGGGAGCTAACCGCACCAACATCGCGCTTCCCTCCCTGCGGCTGGATTCGGTGCATCTGGAGCTGATCAAGAAGGCGCAGAAGGAGCGCAAATCCTCCTTTACCTTCGCGCCGGAGGCCGGAACACAGCGAATGCGGGATGTGATCAACAAAAACATTTCCGAGGAGGATTTGATGGAATCGGTGCGGATGGCATTTACAAACGGCTGGAGCAGCATTAAGCTCTATTTCATGCTTGGCCTGCCGTTCGAGGAAGACGCGGATGTGCGCGGCATCGGAGAGCTGGCCCACCGTACGCTCGACCAGTATTACGCCATCGACCGGCAGGAACGCCAGCCGGGCGGACGGATCACGGTGTCAGTATCCTCCTTTATCCCGAAGCCGTTTACCCCGTTCCAGTGGGCGGCGCAGAATTCCTTAGAGGAGATCGAGCGCAAGCAGAGGCTGGTGGGAGAGGCGATCCATGCCAAGGCCATCAAGTACAACTACCACGATTCCAAGACCAGCCGCTTAGAGGGTGTGTTCGCCCGCGGCGACCGGAGGCTGTCCGCCGTGCTGTATCAGGCCTGTCTCTT
>CABSMD010000119.1 GCA_902478725.1 uncultured Clostridia bacterium | reverse complement strand
GGGCTGTTCCATTTATGATCCAGGTCGCACTTTTAGAGACGATACGCCTGCAGTGCAAAAAGATCAATGAGTCACAGAATTCGTTCCGGGCGGCGGAAGCTTTCCTTACCTCCATTGAAAACGGTTTGCGGGATGTCGGTGCAGATTTGTCGAAATATATCAATGTGCATACGCCATTAAACACCTCTTTTCTGGAATTTATTTACCGGAGTTTGATGAAAAAAGGCGAAAACGACATTATTCAACAGATGGATCAAAAGCTCGAAAATTTGGGGATGACGGCGGAAAAGGTACTAAAAGTCGAATATCAGAAGCAGAGTTCTCGACAGCTTACGATAGGAAACGCGATCACATCCATGCGGTTTATCGTAACGCTGGATTTTACGGAAATCTTTCAAAACATTAGTGTGGTTGAAAAAATATTGCGTGACGACCCTGCTGGTGTGTATGACGATATGACACAGGCCTCTAAGAATTACTATAAACAGAGGATTCAGCAAATCGCCAAGCGGCTGAAAATCAGCGAGATTGAAGTCGCCCGCCGGGCCCTGCACCTAAGCCAATCGGCTGTGGAAGGAAAACGGCGGCATATTGGTTACTATATCTGCAACCGTTGCCTTGAACTGGATGATAGGAAGCACCGCAAAACGCATCAATTTCTTTATTATGCTTCGATCATTTTATTAGGATTGATTGCACCGGTGCTGCTGTCTATTTATGCCTCCTATTCCGGCGCGGGATGGGGCGGAGTGACGCTCGCTTTTTTGCTTTCCTTGGTTCCTTCGCTTGATTTGAGCATGAATCTGATTCATTATCTGATTACCCGTTTTATTCCGGTATCCATGATTCCGAAGCTTGCATTAGAGGATGGAATCGAGGACGACTGTGCCACTATGGTCGTGATTTCTACCCTCCTGCCTGATGCAGAACATACCCGGGAACTGGTGCGGCAGTTGGAGATGCATTATCTGGCGAACCGTGAGGATAATCTTTTCTTTGGATTGTTAGGGGATTATAAGGATATTTCCATGGAAATAAATGGAGATGAGGAAGAGATTCGGCGGGCACTTTCGGATGGTATCGAGAAGCTCAATCAGAAATATGGGCAGCGGTTTTATGGTTTTATACGGAAACGACAATACAGTGCCTATCAGAACAAATGGCTCGGCTGGGAGCGCAAGCGCGGCGCGATTACAGAACTAAATTATTTGTTAAGAGGAACCAAACTGACCTCGTTTGAAAAGGTAATTGGCAGGAGCCTGCCTGCGGTGCGGTATGTTATCACGCTGGACGCGGATACCGTTATGCCGATTGGAAGCGCAAAGGAATTGGTCGGTGCGATGGAACATCCCTTAAACCGTCCGGAGCTGTCTGAGGACAAGACCATTGTAACGGAAGGATTCGGTCTACTGCAGCCGCGGATCGGCGTGAGCCTGGAGAGTGCAAACAAATCCTTTTTTTCCAGGGTATTTGCAGGACAGGGGGGGATCGACCCATACTCCGGCGCGGTCAGCGATGTGTATCAGGATTTATTTGGTGAAGGCATTTTTACAGGAAAAGGGATCTACGACGTAGACGCTTTTTTGGCGGTTTTGGGAGATACGATACCGGAAAACAGGGTACTCAGCCATGATTTGCTGGAAGGGTCGTATCTCCACGCCGGCTTGGTGAGCGATATTGAATTTGTAGATTCGTACCCCTATCAGTTCCGTTCTTATACTGAACGAATGCATCGCTGGATTCGGGGAGACTGGCAGCTATTGCCCTGGTTATTGTCACATGTCAAAAACGCAAGGGGCGAACGGGTTAAAAATCCTTTGCCTTTTTTGGCCAGATGGAAGATGCTGGACAACCTGAAGCGAAGTCTGCTTTATCCCAGCCTTGCCTTAATAATGTTTCTGGCATTCTGCCTTTTGCCGGGCAAAGCTTATGTATGGCTACTGTTTGCATTGCTCTGTCTTTGTTCTACCCTGTTGATCGCGGTTGTCAACAGCCTGGCGGACAGAAGCTACCGCTACTATGGCCAGCGTTTTCATACCACAATTTACTACGGCTTGAAAGCGGTTTTGCTGCAGGTGGGGCTTTTGTTTCTTTTCCTGCCGTACCAGGGGTATAAGGGGTTGGATGCGGTGATTCGCAGCTTGTACCGGGTTCTGGTATCGAAAAAGCACCTGCTTGATTGGGTCACGGCGGCCGATGTGGAGAAAAAGCTGAAAGATAGCTTGGGTGGTATGTACCTTAAAATGCTGCCAGCCGTGTTATATTCCGTTTTGCTGGTTGTATGTGCGCGGCAATACCGCCTGCCGGCACTGTTGATAGGACTGTTATGGATTTTATCCCCACTGGCTGCCTACCTTGTTAGCCGGCCGATCAAACGCCAGGAGGAAAGGATCGAACAGGAAGATATTCGGTATGTCCGGCTGCTGGCACGCAAGATCTGGCGCTTCTTTGAGGATTTTTGCGGCCAATATGACCATTACCTGCCGCCGGATAACTATCAGGAATACCCGCCCAACGGCGCGGCACACCGTACATCGCCTACCAACATCGGGTTACTGCTTACCTCTGCGCTGGCAGCGCGTGACTTTGGTTTTTTGACCAGCAGCGACCTGATGGAAAGGCTGGAAAACACGGTTTCGACCCTGGAACAAATGGAAAAATGGCATGGCCATTTTTATAACTGGTATCACACAACTAACCTGAATGTTCTTCCGCCACGCTATGTTTCGACCGTGGACAGTGGCAACCTGCTTGGCTATCTCATTACTGTGTCCGAGGGCTTGCGGGCGTTGACTTACGGACCGGATCCTTGCTACATCACCGGCTTGGAGGACACCATACAGCTGGAGGACGAAAAATTCCTGTCTAAGTTTATGGTATATGATTGGAACGATCCCGCGCAATGGGAAGGTAATCTGAATCGATTGAAAGAAAACCTTCCCTCACAGATGAGGCTAACAGCCCAACGGATCGAAGCCATCCAAAAGGAATTGCAGCAGGATCAGGTTTTGCTGTGCCAAAGGGCGGCCGGTCTGGCGGAACGGATCGACAGACTGTCGGATGAAATGGATTTCAGTATGTTATACGATAAGAAGCAGGAGCTGTTTTCGATCGGCTATAACATCGAGGAGGAACGGCTGACGCGGTCTTATTATGACTTGTTGGCCTCCGAAGCACGGCAGACGAGCTTTATGGCAGTCGCGAGAGGCGAAGTGGATAAGAAACATTGGTCGCGCCTCAACCGGAGCCTGACCATGCTGGATCATTACAGGGGACTTGTTTCCTGGACGGGAACCATGTTTGAATATCTGATGCCCCTTCTGACCATGCCGGTCTATGAAAATACTTTGCTGGACGAAACCTACCAGTTTGTAATTTACTGCCAGAAGCGCTATGGCAGGAAACGGAACGTGCCGTGGGGCACCTCCGAATCCGGTTTTTATGCCTTTGATATGCAGCTGAATTACCAATATAAAGCGTTTGGCGTACCGGAGCTTGGCCTGAAGCGAGGCCTAAGCAGTGAGATGGTGGTTGCACCCTATGCTACCACTATGGCATTAATGGTTGCACCCAACGATAGCGTTCACAACATGCGCCGCCTCTCTGAACAGGGCTGTGAGGGGGTATATGGTTTTTATGAAGCGGTGGATTATACCCCGCAAAGATTGATGCCCGGACAGGAAAAGGGACTTGTCAAAAGTTTTATGGCACACCACCAGGGAATGAGTATGCTTGCAATCGACAATTTACTCAACGATAATGTCATGCAGCGGCGGTTTATGGGAAATCCGCTTATGCAGTCGGCAAAACTCCTTTTACAGGAGAAAATACCCGTTCATGTCGTTTTAACCAAGGAAACCAAAGAAAAAATCGAACCGTTGAAGAAGCCGAACATGGCTGTGGAGGAATGCATTCGGGAATACACTGTACCGGACCGCTTTTGTCCACAGGTACATTTGCTGTCTAACGGCGTTTATTCCACCATGCTGACCGATGACGGAAGCGGATGGTCACGATACAATGATGTCCTGGTAAACCGGTGGCGGTATCAGGCTGCAGATAGGTCGTTTGGACACTTCATCTATTTGCGGGATGTAGGTTCGGGTCGGTGGTGGACAAATACCTACGCACCGTCTTATCAAAAATGTGACCAGTACAGGGCAGTCTTTTCACCGAGTAAAGCAGAATATTTTCGCCGGGACGGTTCGGTTGAAACCATTACGGAGGTTTATATCGGGACAGAGGATAACAGTGAGATACGCAATGTCTGTCTGATCAACCACGGGGAAGAGGAAGCGGTCATAGAAGCAACCAGTTATCTGGAGCCTTTGCTGGCAAGGTATGAGGCAGAGGTGGCGCATCCTGCGTTTTTGAACCTGTTTGTCCGTACCGAATTTTTGGATTCCTCCAATGCGCTGTTGGCCGTCCGCCGTCCGCGCGGCGCCAGCGAGCAGGAGCTTTTTATGGTAGAGTCGGTGGCCTGCTCGCAGGAGCCGGCAGAACCGGTGAGCTTTGAAACCGACCGTGCCAAGTTTATCGGCCGCAACCGTTCGGTGAGGGATCCTGCTGAATTGGAACTCCCCCTGAGCAAAAGCGTTGGGAACGTACTTGATCCGGCGCTTTGCCTGCGTGTTAAATTTAAGATACCGGGAGGCGAAAGGGTCAAGGTTTCCTTCACGACCTCGCTTTGTAAAAGCCGTGAGCAGGCTGAAAAACTGGCCGCTAAATACAGCCGTGTGGATTCTTGCAAGCGCGCGGCGGAGCTGGCATATGCCCGCAGCGTGGTGGAATCCAAATACCTGGAGATTGGGAAAGCCGAGCAGCAATTGATTTTTGCGCTTACCTCGCGTTTGTTGTTCCCGCTGCGCCAGGCGGATGATAGGGAGTACCGAAACAACAATCATAAGGGGCAGCCGGCCCTGTGGACGTATGGTATTTCTGGTGACAACTCTATTTTGCTATGTTTTTTGCAAGAGGTTGAACACATTGATATGATAGAACATTTGCTGCAGGCGCATGAATTTTGGCGGATGCACGGCCTGCCCTGTGATCTGGTGATTGTTCACAGGGATGATAATCTGTATGAAAAATCGCTTGCCAACCAATTGAAGGAACTCATTGGTACAAGCCACGCACGCGGACTGGTAGGACAAAACGGCGGTATATTTTTAATCGACTCGGCAATGCTTCCTGGCGAGGATCTGTCCTTGCTGGTCAGCGTGGCGAGTCTTGTGCTTGACAGCCGTAAGGGTGGAATTGCTCAGCAATTGCAGCA
The DNA here is from genome assembly GCA_902478725.1 of uncultured Clostridia bacterium. Classification (GTDB taxonomy): domain Bacteria; phylum Bacillota; class Clostridia; order HGM11514; family HGM11514; genus CABSMD01. Next base: position 2,604 of record CABSMD010000119.1, on the reverse strand, counting down.
AACGGTAAGCCTTGCGAATATCCCGCTTCTTCATCCTACAGAGCCTGTGGAGTATGGTACTGAGAATGTTCCGCTGCCCCAGTTGCGGTTCTTTAATGGAATAGGAGGATTTACAGATGACGAATATGTGATCCTTCTAAAAGGGGAGGAAACCACACCGTCCCCTTGGGTAAACGTTTGTGCCAACCCCGCTTTCGGATGCCTGATCTCGGAATCCGGCAGTGTCTTTACCTGGTCGGATAACAGTGGGGAGAATAAGCTGACTCCCTGGAACAACGATGCTGTTGGTGATGTGGGTGGGGAATTTTTATTGCTGCGCGACAACGAGACCGCCCATGTTTGGAGCGTGGCCCCCTCGCCCATGCGGGAACCGCAGGATTATCTGGTGCGGCATGGGTTTGGATACAGCAGTTTTACCCACAATTCAAACGGCTTGGAGCAGTCTTTGACCATCTTCGCCGCGCGGGAGGAATCTGTAAAATGCAACTTGCTCAAGATAAAAAACGTGAGCGACCGCCAGAGGAAGATAAGTCTGCTGCATTATTTAAAGCCGGTCATGGGAGGCAATGAAGAATTCTATTCGAAGCATGTGATAGCGGATTACCGGGATTCTGTGTTATTGTTCCGAAATCCCTATAACACGGCTTTTCCAGGCCAAAGGCTGTTTGTGGGTATTTCATGCGGTAATTTCACTTATACCTGTGATTGCTTTGAATTTTTCGGAAACCGCCAGCAAAGATTAAAAGAAGATACATTGCGCCGAGAAAGGTTCAGCAATACCTGCGGTTCTTTTGCGGATATTTGCTCCGCTATTATGGCAGAGATCACACTGGAAGCACAGCAGGAGAGCACGGCTGTCATTGTTGTGGGTACGGCAGATTCGGAAGAGGAAGCAATCCGGCTGTGCAAACGGTATACGGCACCGGCTGAGGCGGGAGAAGAGCTGGTTAGAGTGAAAAAATATTGGAAAGAGATACTGTCTACGATACAGGTCAACACGCCGGATCCCTCATTCGATGCGGTTGTAAATGGCTGGCTGCTGTATCAGACCCTTTCTTGCAGGATTTGGGGCCGCACCGCCTTTTATCAATGCGGCGGGGCTTACGGATTTCGCGACCAACTGCAGGATTGTATGGCGCTCACTTACGCCGCGCCCGAGCTGGCGCGGCAACAGATACTGCTGCATGCAGCACACCAATTTGAGGAAGGGGATGTGCAGCATTGGTGGCATCCGGATCATAGCGGAAACGAAACACAAAAGGGGATACGGACGCGGTTTTCGGACGATTATCTATGGCTTCCCTATGTTGTTTGCGAATATATCGAAAAAACAGGCGACCGAGATATTTTAAACGAGATGGTATCGTTTTTACAGGATACCCCTCTGGAGGACGGGGAAGACGAACGCTACAGCCTGCCTACGGGGATTGGCGGACCTGCCACACTGCATACGCACTGTATGAGGGCGATTGAACGCGCCATGCGGTTTGGCTCTCATGGGATACCGCTTATGGGCAGCGGGGACTGGAACGACGGCATGAATCTGGTTGGGAATGGCGGACAGGGGGAAAGCGTCTGGCTTGGCTGGTTCCTGATCGAAACCATGGAACGCTTTTCGCAATATTGCAAACCCGCTGATCAAAAACGGTTTATGGAATGTCGCAAAATGCTTACAACCGCACTGGAGGATAACGCCTGGGACGGTAATTGGTACCGCCGCGCTTATTTTGACGATGGAACGCCGCTTGGCTCTTCGGAAAATGAGGAATGCAAGATTGATTTGATCGCCCAGAGCTGGGCCGCGCTCTGCGGTGCGGCGGATCCGCAGCGGATACGAGAGGCGCTAGCCTCGGCGGATAAATACCTGGTCGACCGGGAGGAGGGGATTATTAAGCTGCTTACCCCCGCCTTCGACGCTGGGCCGCTGAATCCTGGTTATATCAAAGGGTATCTCCCCGGTGTGCGGGAAAACGGTGGGCAATATACCCATGGCGCTGTCTGGCTGGTGCGGGCCTATGCACAAATCGGAGAGTTTGATAAGGCTTACGAGTTGTTTTCAATGATCAACCCGGTCAACCATTCCGTAACCTTATTAGAGGCTATGCGTTATAAGACGGAACCATATGTGGTAGCTGCCGACGTATATGCCAACTTTCCAAATCAGTCACGCGGCGGGTGGACCTGGTATACCGGTGCCTCTGGCTGGCTATACCGAACGGCGATAGAGACCACACTCGGCTTTCATAAGTTGGGTGATACACTTGTCCTGACCGCAAACGCGCCCCGTATGTGGAAGGAATACAGGATTTCTTACCGTTATATCGATACCACCTATGAGATCACCATACGTAATCCAAACTTGGTTCGTGGTGAAATTCATTTTGTGTTGCTGGATGGTAAAAGGCAGAAGAACAAGGTGAAATTGCAAAATGACCATAAAAAACACCGGATAGAGGCGGAGATTGAGCAAATAAAGACGGACTGATAATAAAAAATTGCAATTATTGCAAAAAAAACTTGAACATTGACCGAATTAATGGTATAATAATGAAAGATTATTGAAGAATAATTCAAATTAAACATTGCAATGGCTGCGTATACTTT
>CABSMD010000118.1 GCA_902478725.1 uncultured Clostridia bacterium | reverse complement strand
TAAAATCTGATTGATTCGCATGGCGTCGCCCATCAACTCTTCTTCCGGCATATTCTGTACAGATATCTTGAATTGCAGCTTTTGCGCCGCTGCCTGCGGATAGACGATGGTGGTAATGGACTCCACCACCTGCTGGATATAAAATGGTTCTCGGCTGATGGTCAGCTTGCCGTCCTCAATTTTGGACATATCCAGAATATCATTGATCAGGGAGAGCAGATGCCTGGAGGAAAAGCCGATTTTTCCCAGACAGTCCTGAATCCGTGCATTATCGCCGATGTGGGCCGCCGCAATGGTGGTCATGCCAATGATGGCGTTCATAGGTGTACGGATCTCGTGAGACATACGGGACAGAAAGTCCCGCTTGGCCGCGTTGGCCTTTTGGGTGCTTACCAGGGCGTCCTGCAGTTGCTGTTTCTGTTCCTCAAGCTGCTTTTGCATCTCTTTGAGTTCTGTCAGATCGGTCACGTCAATGTAGATGATTAAATAAACCGGGATACCGTCGATCCAGTCCACGCAATCGCCGTTGGCCTGCATGAAGACGATTTTTCCTTTCCGGTTGCGCAGCTTGGCCAGAAACCGCACATGCTCACCCTTTTGAACCTTGTCAAGCTGGGGGATGATATGTTCCTTGTTGGCTTCCACATTCATACGGAAAACCGGATCGTTGGGGTCCCGTTTTTCCGTTGCACCAAAAAATGCAGCAAACTGGTCATTAGCCTCCAGGAGCTCAATATGCAGATAGTCCTTGATCAGATATTTTGCTACAAATCCCGAAATGTTGTTATAAGTAATCGACTGCGCCTTTTGCATTTTCATAAAATCGTCGACATCAACAAGCACTGAATAAGCGATTGGATAGCCGTTGTATGTTTTTGTTGTAATAACACCGTGCAGCTGTACCCATACGTGGCCGCCGCCCTTGACCGGCATACGGGTAATAATGCTGTACTTCGTCCTGCCTGCTTCAATGGCGCCCATAACAGCATCCTGTATCTTTTTCAGTTCATCTTCGTAGTGGTGGTATGGATAGTAAATATCAGGCCGGTTGTGGAACAGTTCTTCATACTCGTCTTTTGGATAGCGGATTAGCTGGTAATAAAAGTCATTGCTCCAGACCAGCGTAAAATGCTCGTCCAGTGTGTGTTTACTGACACTGACCTGCATGGTATTCATCAAAAGTTCGTAATCCTCGGACACATCGGCGCCGGTCAAACTACCATTTTGTTCGTTTTGATTTTTTTGGTCCATTTTGTCTTCCTCCTTTATTGAAACACCTTGTGGAGCACACATTGGACAAATCTGCTGCGAAAGCTCGTTTTATTCCCGTGCCGATCGCTTTTTTTGTTTCTGTTCATACATCCGCTTGTCGGCCATCTCAATCAACAGGCTCCAATCAGAAAACTCCGTACTTTCCGTCACGCCGTAGCTAAGCGATAAGGGGTATGGAAATTGTTCACCCAATAAACGGAGCCGTTCATTGATGATATCCGCCCGTTCCTGCACAGTCTGAGCTGGCATTTGCGGAAAAACAACCAAAAATTCATCGCCACCGTAGCGGAACAGCATATCCATATCTGTTCGGCAGACGCTCCGGATGTGTTCTGTTACGGTCAGAATATACCGGTCACCTTCTTCGTGTCCAAAACTGTCATTGACGTTTTTTAGCCCGTCCAAATCAAGAAAGCACAGCGTAAACCCTGTATTTTGCTCCCTCATAGAGGCGATTTCTTCCTCCGCGCACTGCCGGTTATAAAGTCCCGTCAACACGTCTATGGAGGCCTCCTGCCGGAGGCGTTCTTCTTCTTGCTGTCTTTCCTCTAACTCCCGTCGGATCTGGCGGTTTTTCTCCCGGTAATCGTCCAGTTCACAAATCCGCTTCGTATACCGTACGGCAATGTAAAAGCCAACGACGCTGAACAGACTGGATTTTATACTCCAAATTTTTAAGAGCACATCATTGAGTGGTGTGGAATAGAGCAGTAAATTAAGAAACAGGTAGAAAAACATCCCTGTCATAATCTCCATCAAAAAGGTTTGATGCCGGGGGTGGTTCAAAATCAACCGGAACTGATTCGCCAAAGGCTGACGTCGCATCGCGTGAAGGGCGACACCCGCAAGCAGGAACCCCACTAAAACCGGAAGTCCCTTCAGGTTTGCGGCACTGGCGGTGCTGTTATCAAAGCTCTGCATAGGCTGGCAGGTCACGATGGCAAAGACGCTGCGGCAGAATATGTTGACCGCCAGCCCGAAGATAATCCCCATCAGGGTAGTGAACAAAGCACACCGTGCGTTTCCCTTATTATACAGCAGCGTTTCAAAAAAAAGAAAAAAGGCAAACAGGAGCCAATTGACAAGCAACGAAAATTCCAAAACGCTGCACAGTATGAAAAACAGGTAATTTACAGTGAAACTAATGATAATAATCCAAACACGCGGCTGTCGAATCTTTTGAAGTCTGCCCACAAGGAGGAAATACTGCCAATTGAAGTAGAAATAAGTGGCGGCCGTGAACAATAATAAAAGCATAGGATTTCCTCCTTTCTTATATCAATCTTTTCTGTTTATCCTGATACATTGACTGATCGGCCCTGCGGATTATCTGCTCGGCGTTGTCGTCCGTGTTTCCCGGAACAAAGGCAACGCCATAGCTAAACCCGCCTGCCATGCGGTCGCGGATGTCCTCTATCCGCTTCCTGGTGGATTCCTCCATACAGCCCGGAAGCAGCACGATAAATTCATCCCCGCCAAATCTTGCGAAAATGTCTGCCCTGCGCAGGTAGGCGCCAAATTCTTTTACAAACCGGATGATAAAGAGATCACCCGCGTGATGACCATCCCGGTCGTTTACCTGTTTGAGATGGTCGAGGTCTATAAAAACGAGGGAAAATGCCTCCTTTTCCTGTAAAAAAAATTCTATTTGCTTGACTGCGTAGCGCCGGGAGAAGATGCCGGTCATGGAGTCTAGCACACTTTTGCTGCGCAGCCTGGCGGCGTTTTGATTCTGCCGTTCCAGCTCTGCTGTCAGGCGGCGGTGCTCTTCCTCCAGGTAATTTACCTTTAAAATTGAGTAGAGATGGCGCAGAAAGCGAGTCAGGTAAAACTCCAGCAACAGGGTGCTCCCAATCAAAAACATTGGCAGGAGATTCCAGTCAATGTGGGCAATGCACAATACACTGTCCAGCAGCAGAAACACATTGCAGAACCAGAGAAACACCATAAAAGGCCGCACTTCGGCACTGTCGGACTGGGTACGCAGTACACCGAGAAAGGTGTCCCAGCGCGGAAGCAACCAGGCAACCAAATTGTTGACAACCAAAACCGTACCGATTGTCACTATGCGCCACAGCGGATACTCCAACAATTCATACATCGGCGATTTTGCTGCGAGGGAAACAGCGCCGATCAGGATCATATGCAACGCCATTGTCGCCAAATGAGTGAGATTGATAAGGAACATTTTTTTTGCGCGGCTATTCTTTGTTTGAAGCAACCGGGACAGCTTAATGAAAAAGGCCAGGATATAGACCGCCGGAAGCGGAATATTCACCACGCCCCAGATAGTAAACAGCAACATAGTTGGCAAAGCGATTCCCAGCCGATTCCAATTTGAGTCCCTTTGTTCATATCCCAAAGCTATCATGGCTCGGTGCGCGGTGAACCCGTAAAGCAAGGATAACCCGGCGGGCACGAGAAGCCCCCAACCAAGATAAATAGGAAATGGCATTGTGCTCCCTCCTTCCTTTTTAGATGTGATGGCAGTCGTTTTTCTGAAACAGTTTTTCAAATTCGAAACAGGACATTGGTTTGGCAAAGTAGTAGCCCTGTACATAATCACAACCAATCTCCTGAAGCCGCCTTAGCTGACCGGCGGTTTCCACGCCCTCAGCCACGACGCTCAATCCCATAGACCGGGCAAGCTCCATGATAAAGTGAAGGATGCCCTGATGGATAGGTTTCGCCGTCTCATTCTGAATAAACTTCATATCCAGCTTTAAAATATCCATCGGCATTTGGCTGAGCATATTGAGCGATGAATAGCCACTGCCGAAGTCATCCATTTCTATTACAAATCCCAGCTTTTTTAAAGCTCCAACCGTCTCGATGATCTGTTTGGGATTTTCTGTATAGGCGCTCTCGGTAATCTCCAAAGGAAGGCGGTAAACCGGCAGGTCATATTCCTGCATAATAGTTAAAAGAATATCTGCCAAGTCTGCGTTGTATATGTCCGCGCGGGATACGTTGACCGAAATGGGAAGCGGTGGATACCCCTTGCCGTCCCAATTTTTTAATACCGTACATGCGTTTTTCCAGACCGCCTGATCCAGCCTGGTAATAAAGCCAGTTCGTTCAAACAAAGGGATAAAGGTGACCGGCATCAGTAGGCCCATCTGTGGATGATTCCAGCGCACCAGCGCCTCCGCGCCCGCCAGAGAGTTGTCTGCAATCCGGTATTTGGGCTGCAGGTAAATCTCAAATTGGCCTTCTGCCAGTGCGGTCTCCATTCCGTCGGTAATGGCCTGGTCGAGCAAGAGCTTTGAACGCAGCTCATCATCATAAACGGAAAAATATTTTCCATATTTCCCCTTAATGCTGCGCGCGGCCAGAAGAGCCCGGTCGCACATCTGTTCTGCGGGTAATTCTCTGTCTTCAACCGGGTATATACCCCATTTTATAACAATATTCTTTGTACAGGGCATGGTATTGATCTGTCTGCTGACCGTTTCAAACATATCGTCCGTATACTGCCAGTTCCGTTCGATCATACAGACAAACTGGTCCGCGTTTAAGCGTCCACAAAATCCCCGGCCGTCTACAATTTCTAAATATAAATCTGCAATACCACGCAGAAGGCAGTCTCCGGAAGGTATTCCAAAAACATCGTTGACCAGCTTGAAATTCTCAATATCCGAGCAGATGATATCATATTCGCGTTCCGGATTCTGGTTTAGTATATCTTTGACACGTTTATAAAAGAATTCTTTGCTGTAAAGCCCGGTGAGGCGGTCATTTTTAAACTGGTTGACCATAGCGGCGGTTTCACGCAAATTGATGATGTTGGCGACACGGTGACGGATGATCTGCGGACGGTAGGGCTTGGGAACAAAATCCGCCGCGCCGTGGGACAGGGCGGCCACCTCGTCTTCCTCGCTGTCGCTCTGCGTTGTAACGACTACAGGGATGGAAGCAAATTCAGGATCGTTCTTAATATGCGACAGAAAGGTATAACCGTCCATCACAGGCATGACGATGTCCAGGAGAATCAGGGAGATTTCCTCTTTTTGTTTTTTCAGTATCGAAAGAGCCTCCTGCCCGTTTTCCGCCTCCAGAATTTCATATTCGGATGACAGGATTTCCCCAAGCATCGCCCGGTTTATGGAATTGTCCTCCACTACCAATATTTTTTTCTTTACCATTCCTTTGCTGCCCTCGATTCTATGCGGACCTAATAAAATCTCATATGTATCTTTTCCTTGAAAGCGAGTGTATCAATTACCGACACACCTTGCTCACTTCCCAATAAAGTATATCATAAAGCAATGAAAAATTCAACCTGTTAAACGTTTATACAAACATGTTTCGACCAATATATTTATTTTTTCGGCAAAAGATGGTATAATGTAAGCAACTCACTTTTCGTCAAGAACGTATTTGCCGGTATAGAATTTTAATTCGGAGAAAAGGGAATTGCTTTGTTTAGGTTGGAACTACGGTATAATGTAAGCAACTTCGGTTTCAACAGGAAAGATTCTGCCGGCATAAATATTTATTCCAAGAAAGCGGAGTTGCTTAGTAAATGCAAAATTTATGGTGTAGTAAAATCATAACAATCCGTACCGGAGGAAGGTAGAATGGGCAATAGCAGGGAACTGTGGCATACCATCCACAATCTTTTAAAGACGCAAATTGAATTCGGTGTATACCGTTTGGGGGATTCGCTTCCAACCATGAAAGAGGCCGGCGGATACTTTCTGGCTTCCGTAGATACGGTGCGCCTTGCATACCTCCGCCTCAAAGAGGAAAATTATATTTCCCTGAGCACCAGTGTAGGAGCTACGGTAATTGTTCCTTTCAGTGAGAAAGATATTCAGCGGCACATTCAGGATTATTTTGTATGCCGAAGGAGTGCGATGCTGGATTTGGTACAGTCTTTGATGCTGCTGTTTGGGTATGGACGTTGGTTGGCGCTGAAAAATGCTTCGCCACAGATGCTTGATGAACTCGAACGTATCAGCCTGTGCAAAGAACTCCCCTCACCGTACCGTATGTCCCGGTATCTTTTACTGATATATGGTAACTTACATAACGACCTGTTCACGCGGCTGATCTGGCAGGTATTTCTTTTTATGCAGGTTCCTTTTTTGAGCATCCCTCAAAATGTAAACTATTTTGATCAAGACCGGGATCCGATCATGGGCATGGTTCGCTTATGCCGGGCACAGGATTGGGATCAGCTTTGGAATGCCGTCCTGTTCTATCGAGAGACTTTAGTAACTTCCCTGACTCAGTTTTATGACAAAGCGGTCCCCTTATGTGACGATGTGAAGCAAATCGGATTCTCCTGGAGTATTTACAAGAAGGCATCTCAGCTCTGTTATTCTCTTTGCGAGGAACTGCTGCACTCCATTCACCGCGGCGAATATCTGGCCGGTGATTTTCTGCCGTCGCCTGCAAAGCTCGCGGAAGAAAAAGGCGTCTCTGTCAATACCATCCGCCGAACGATCGCACTTCTCAATAAGCTGGGTGCTACCCGGTCGATCAACGGCGTAGGTACGAAGGTGCTGTCGCCGCTTGATAGCGCGGAAAACTGTGATCTGTCCGACGTGACCATCCAAAAGCGCCTGCTTGACTTCGTAAAAAGCTTTCATATCCTGGCCCTCTCCTGCCGTTTATCTGCAAAGCTAACCGTTGAGTCTATGGATACCACAACCATCAACGGATGGGTTGCTCAGATGGAAGAGGTAAAACGCAGGGGAGTTTATGAGGACTTTATATATATCTGTTACCGATACATAGCGGCTTATGCGCCTTACCGGGCTATCCGGACGGTTTATGCCGAGCTGGCCCGGCAGCTGTTTTGGGGTTTCCCCCTGCGAAATGTACATGGGAACCGGGAGGAGACCAATGCCTATTTCCTTCCCTATCTCGAAGAAATGGCCGGGTATTTGCGTCAGGCCGATGCGTCCTCCTTTTCCAAAAAACTGGAAGAACTGCAGATTGCCGAAACCAAACTAACGGCGCAATATCTAGCTGATCGGGGAATCATGGATGCGGGATCGCTTCTGATTCCATAAAAGGGAGTGAAATATCGTTTAGGCAGGAAAACGATGCGATTTTAAAACACAGTTCATTGGTAAAGATCGATAGAATAGCTTGCGGCTGCATGTGCGGCCGCTTTTTTCTGTCACAAGCCTATCTTTATCGTTTTTTCAGACGAAATTGATTGGGAGAAACCCCGAATTTCTTTTTAAAGCAGGTAAAAAACCAGCCCGGATTGTTGTACCCGCATTCGAGATATATTTCGGTAATAGACAGATTGGTGTAGGCAACCAAATTGGCCGCATAATTAAGGCGTATGTCATTAATATACTCGGTCACCGTTTTATGATAACATTGTTTTAATGTGCGTGAAAGATGCTCGTAGGTTTTGCCGCTGAGCTTGACCATGGTGGGGATACCGCCCAGAAAGTTTTCTTTATTGTGCATTAACCGGCAGGTTTCTGACAACCATGCGGGAATTTCAGAACCTGTACAGGGTTTGTAATGGATAAAATATTCGGTAAATATGGTGGTCAATATCATTTTGCAATAGAGGATCTTTTTGGCAGAATTATTCCAGGTTAACGAAATGATCTTTTGTAACAGTTCTTTTAAACTTCTGCATTCGTTTGCACTTAGCAAAAC
>CABSMD010000117.1 GCA_902478725.1 uncultured Clostridia bacterium | reverse complement strand
TCCAGACGGCACTTCTCTATTATATCGGCAAAAAAACAGTATCACACGGTGGTGGGATATTGGCGGGAGTAATCTGGATTCTTTTGCCATCGCAAACGATATACAACATGTATGTGCTTTCCGAGCCGCTTTACACGGCCGGTATTCTTCTGGCAATTGCCCTGTTGGTTTATACCCGTGGCTGTATGGACGAGATGTCATATGCCAGACTGGCTGCCTATGGCGGCATTCTATCGCTTGTCCTGGTACTGACAAATATGGTGAGGCCGCTGGCCCCGATCCTGTTGACCGCCCTATTGATTTGGCTGTTTTTGATAGATAACAAGAAGATGTTTAGAAAAAAAGCAGTTTATTCCATAACCGTCCTGGCCGCTTATTTGGTCCTGCTCTCTTTCTCACAGCAATATACAACCGCAAGGATTGGAGCCGAGATTACCAGTTTGCCTGGCTACAATATATATGTGGGATTCAATCAGGAGACAGCGGGTACTTGGAATGAAGAAGACAGCAATACATTTTTTGAATATGCAGGTGATGACCGTTTTGACGCGCCGCAGGTTCAGCAAAGGATGTTCCAGTTGGCCAAAGAACGGGTAATTAATGGAGGAATCGATTATAAAAAGCTGTTTATCGATAAATTTGACGCGCTTTGGGGAGATGATTCTGCTTGTGTCGGTTATGCGTATGATGCGATACCGAACCCTATGTTTTGGACGATGGCCTCTAATGTTTTCTACTACATCCTGTTCTTTTTTGCGTTGCTTGGCGCCGTATTCGGTTTGTTTCGCAAAAGCAGGTCTGCTACGGCCTTTGCCGCCCTTTATTTTATTGGTCTGACGCTTGGCCATATGTTTACCGAGGTGGCGTTACGCTATCACTACTCCGGGTTGATCTCGCTTACACTTTTATCAGTTTATGGAATATGTGCAATGACTAAAAAAACGTTAAGGAGGAAGGATCATGCCAGTCGTTAAATGGGGAATCGTCGGAACAGGCGCGATTGCCAAACGCTTTGCGGCCGCACTCAGGCAGGTGGAGGGAGCTGATTTGGCAGGCGTTGCTTCGCGCAGCGCAGAAAGAGCGGCGCAGTTTGCTGCTGAACATGGCGCAAAACGTGTGTTTGCATCATACGAAGAAATGGCCGGATGTCAGGAGATCGACGCGGCGTATATTGCCACACCACATTCCAGCCATTGTGAGAATACAGTGCTATTTTTAAATGCCGGCAAGCATGTGCTTTGCGAAAAGCCGATGGCTATGAATGCAAAAGAGGTTCGTAGTATGATCAAAGTTGCAAAGGAAAAGGATTGTTTTTTAATGGAGGCGATGTGGACTCGATTCCTTCCGGCCGTGACCGAGGCCCTGTCATTGGTCAAAGAAGGCGTAATCGGTAAAATCGAACGAATCAAGGCGGATTTTTGCTTTTCGTCCGTCTATAATCCGGTACACCGTCTGTATAATCCAGAGTTGGGCGGTGGTGCTTTGCTGGATGTCGGGGTCTATGCCATATCCTTTGCCTGCTTTGTGTTAGGGGCGTCGCCGGAGCAGATAGCGGCAAATGCGGTCTTTACCGAAAATGGAGTGGATGCATCCACCACTGTACAGCTTCGTTATCCGCACGGAATCATAGCAGATCTGACGGCCTCCATTGCAGAAAAAAAGCCATGTGACGCGGTCATAACCGGCAGTGATGGAAAAATTACTTTGCCGAATTTTTATACAGCGAACCATTTTTATCTGGAAAACGGAAGTGGCAAAAAAACATATACTTTCCCTTATCGCGGCAATGGATTTGAGGAGGAGATCGAAGCAGCAATCAAATGTATAGCAGAGGGAAAAACGGAAGAAGAACGAATGCCGCTTTCTTTTTCGCTTTCGGTGGCAGAGCTGATGGATCATGTCAGGGAACAGATAGGACTTCGTTATCTTTCTGATGATAAATAGAACAACCAAAAGGATGAGGCTGGTACGTCAGCCTTATCCTTTTGGTTGTGTTTCAAAATTGCCCTTGTTTTTACTCCACCATCTCATTCAAAGCCCGTATGATGGCGTTGCAGATCGCCTGTGCCGCTTTTTGCCGGAAAGAATCATCCAACAGCTTTGCAAGGTCATCCGGTGAAGACAAAAAAGCTACTTCCGCAATTACAGCAGGCATGTTGGTCTTGCGGATAACCACCATTTCCTTGCCGTCCTTGAGACCCCTGTCGTATGTGCCAAGTCCCTTGATCATTTCTTCCTGAATCAATTCCGCTAATCTTTGGCTGGTAATGCCGTAGGAAGCGTCGTCCCCGGGATAATATAAGGTTTCCGTCCCGTATGCATCCGGGCTTGTGAAGGAATTGCTGTGAACGCTGACAAACAAATCGGCGTTTAACTGATTGGCGATTTCCGGACGGTCATACAATCCGACTGTTGAATCGTCCTCGCGTATCATATAGGTTTTGACGCCCGCCTGCTTGAGCAGGGCATTTAATTTTAAAGAGATTGCAAGATTGATATCCTTCTCCTGCGCGACCGTCTTTCCATCCTGCTTCGCTTCGGATCCGACCTCATCTCCGCCGTGCCCCGGGTCGATCACGACAAGCTTCCCTTTTGCCTTTTCATTGAGGGTGTAATCCGGTTTTCCCACCGGCGCACCCGTTGGCGTAGGAGTGGGCGATGGCGTCGTGGTCGTAGACAACGCGATACGAACCGTCCGTTTATCCGCCGACTGCTCCACCACATAAGAAACAGCCTGGGACAGATCAACCACGATCCTTGTTATGTATGGATTTGTCTGATATTGCGACCATCTGACACCCTTCACCTGAGAACCGCTTACTGTAACCGGATTTCCGGCATAACCAAGCTTTGTACCGGAAAGATCGAGTACGATGCGCGTTTCCCCATTCTCCTGTAAAACAAAATGTTCATATTTTTTAATTTCTCCATCTGCTGTGACAGTTACCTGTCCATCGGCATAGGAAATCCTGTTTATGACCGGCAGCGTAGTTCCCGTAATCGTAACGGTCGAGGTATTGCCATCCCAACCGACCTGATATCCCAAACGCTCCGAAACAAACCGTACTGGAATCATCATCCTGTCGTTAATAATCTTAGGCGCCACATCCATCTGTACGGATTGTCCATTCACACTCGCAGTCTGATTATTTGTCCAGAGAAGAATTGTCGTATCATTTGAAACGATTTTGACCATTCCAGCCGCCCCGTCCCATTCAATCGCCGCGCCCAGCTTTTCAAACAGGCCGCGCACCGGAATCAAGGTACGTTCATTGAGAATCACCGGCGGCATGTCAAAATTTACTGTTTCTCCATTCACTATCATGGTGATCGGTTTTTCATTGTATTCATGTGCCGTTTCATCATAATACAACGTCATGGCCGAAGTTGCCACCGGCTGTATCAGCAGTAGTAATGCTAAAATAAAAAAAACAAATGTATGCCTCATGTAAAATGCTCCTTACTCCCCTATCTCCTAAAAATCCCCCATAGTTATATACCTTTCGACAAAAAGCTCTGATATCCCTTTTCAGAATCTCAGGTTTAACAAAGCTGTAATAAAGCATCAGTGAACCGTAAAACGAAATAATCGGGGTCGGTTACACGTGTAATATACGGACTTTGTCTACCAATCAGGTTGCCGACGGTTTGTTCCTTTTCATCCACCTCTTTCTTATACCATCCTTTGCTGTCCGTCCGGCATCCTGCCAAAATGGGAATAGGCAAGCGTAGTCGCCATCCTCCCACGCGGCGTCCGGTCGATAAAACCGATCTGCATCAGATATGGTTCGTAAACATCCTCAATGGTGGTGCTTTCCTCCCCGACGCAGGCGGCCAGCGTCTCCAGCCCTACCGGGCCGCCGCTGAACTTGTCGATCACGGTCAGCAACAGCTTTGTGTCTATGGCGTCGAGGCCAAGCTTGTCCACCTCAAGCATGTTCAGCGCCATGTCCGCCACCTCTTTTGTGATCACGCCATCCGCCTTGATTTCGGCAAAATCACGCACCCGCTTTAACAGCCGGTTTGCAATTCGTGGGGTTCCCCGCGCACGCTTAGCGATCTCAACGGCGCCCGGATTCTCAATCGGAATATTGAGAATCCGCGCGGAGCGTGTGATGATATTCATCAATTCTTCCGGCGAATACATCTCCAATCGGAAGAGTACGCCAAACCGGTCCCGCAGGGGGGCGGAAAGGTCGCCGGCGCGAGTGGTCGCACCGATCAGTGTGAATTTTGGCAGGTCAAGCCGGATGGAACGCGCCGACGGCCCCTTGCCAATAATGATATCCAGCGCGTAGTCCTCCATTGCTGGATAAAGTATCTCTTCCACCGCTTTTGACAGACGGTGGATTTCATCGATAAACAGCACGTCATGATCCGACAGATTGGTCAATATCGCCGCCAAATCGCCTGGCTTTTCAATTGCCGGGCCCGATGTGACCCGGATGTTGACGCCCATCTCATTCGAAATGATACCGGCGAGGGTAGTTTTGCCCAATCCCGGCGGGCCATAAAGCAGGACGTGATCTAACGATTCCTTCCGGTTCTTCGCCGCCTGGATGAACACATCGAGATTTGACTTAACCTTGTCCTGCCCGATATAATCATCCAGCGCGCGCGGGCGGATACCCGCTTCAAAATCATTCTCCTCTGAGAGGATATCGCCGGTTACAATTCTATTTTCTGTGTCCATCGGTTCTCCCTCACTTCATTAGCTTTTTCAAGGCTTGTTTCACAGTCTCTTCCACACCGCCCGAATTGTCGGTCGCCGCAACCGCGCGCTTGGCCTCGGCCTGACTGTAGCCTAAAACGATCAGGGCGCTCACGGCCTCGTCCATCTCACCTGCCAGATCTTCAACCTCAGCGGCCTGTGCGATGAGCTGTTCGTTTTTGAGCTTATCCTTCAGTTCCAAAACGATTCTCTGCGCTACCTTCGGCCCAACGCCCGGCGCGCGGGTGATCGCCTTGATGTTTCCGGTCACCACCGCCAGAGCAAATTCCGACGGCGGGATGGTGGAAAGCAGCGCCAGCGCCACCTTCGGCCCAACGCCGGAAACCGAAATAAGCATCTGGAAGGTGCCCAGCTCCTCAGCGGTCAGAAAGCCGTATAAATCCATCAAATCTTCCCGTACGTTCAAATAGGTGTAAAGCTTGGCAAACTGGTCTATTTCCACCCGTTTTAACGTAGACTCGCTGGTGTATATTTTATAGCCGACGCCGCCTGCGTCGATCACCACAAAGTCCAGCCCCACATGCGCCGTCTTTCCGCTTATGTAATAAAACAATCTAAATCCCCCTTCTCTCTCTGAGTACTCCCCCACCGCTCCGACAGGAATGTGCGTGGCAGACCGCAACCGACAGCGCGTCAGCAACGTCGTCCGGCTTTGGAATGGATTCCAGCGCGAGCAGGGTTTTTACCATCTGCTGCACCTGATTCTTGTCCGCGCGCCCATAGCCGACCGTCGCCTGCTTGACCTGCAGGGGGGTATATTCAAAAATCGGAATCTCCTTCTGCGCCGCCGCTAATACCAGTACCCCGCGCGCCTGCCCGACATTGATTGCGGTTTTGGCGTTGGTGTTGAAAAACAATTCCTCAATCGACATAACATCCGGCGAATACTGGTTGATCAACCCCGCAAGCTCGGTATGTATCGTCAGCAGCCGTCTGTCAAACGGCGTGCCGGCCTTTGTTTCAATGCTCCCGTAGTCCACCACCGAAAAATGGTTGCCGCTATAGTCAATGATACCAAAACCAACGATAGCAAAGCCCGGGTCTATGCCTAAAATCCTCATATTTCCTCCTGTTTTAAAATCTTTTGTAAATTCCTATTGAATATTTTATCATAGTTCAGTATAATAATAAATAACATTTTGCTTCATTTTTTAAAATTTATGATTTGGAGGAATACAGTATGGCAAAAGAAAAGGTAATATTGGCCTATTCGGGTGGATTGGACACTTCTATCATCATCCCGTGGCTGAAGGAAAATTTCGATTATGAGGTCATCGCGGTAGCGGTGGACGTTGGCCAGGGCAAAGAATTGGAGCCACTCAATGAAAAGGCCATTAAAACCGGCGCGAGCAAAATTTATATTGAGGACGTCCGCGAGGAATTCGTGACCGACTTTATCTTCCCCACCATCCAGGCACAGGCCGTATATGAAGGGAAATACCTGCTCGGCACCTCATTTGCCCGTCCGCTGATTGCGAAACGGCTGGTTGAGATCGCCCGCAAGGAGGGTGCAACCGGTATCTGCCACGGCGCGACCGGCAAGGGAAACGATCAGGTTCGGTTTGAACTGACCATCAAGGCGCTTGCGCCCGATATCAAAATCATCGCTCCCTGGCGGATGTGGGACATTCGTTCCCGCGAGGAGGAGATCGATTATGCAACAGCGCGCGGTATCGACCTGCCCGTCAGCAAGGAAGACAACTACAGCATGGACAAAAACCTGTGGCATCTGAGCCATGAGGGGATGGATCTGGAAGACCCCTGGAATGAGCCGCAGTTCGATAAAATTCTGCAAATGATGGTTTCTCCCGAAAAGGCGCCGGATACCCCGACCTATGTGGAAATCTATTTTGAAAAAGGAATTCCGAAAAAGATTAACGGCAAGGAATATGCGCCCGTCGCGCTGGTTGAGGAACTCAACCGTCTGGGCGGCGAAAACGGCGTCGGCATTGCCGATCTGGTAGAAAACCGTCTGGTTGGGATGAAATCGCGCGGTGTGTATGAAACGCCGGGTGGAACGGTATTGTATGCCGCGCATCGCGAGCTGGAATACCTGACCCTTGACCGTCAGACCATGCATTATAAGGAACAGGTCGCCATCAAGATGGCCGAACTGGTTTATGACGGCAATTGGTATACGCCGCTTCGCAAAGCCCTGTCTGCTTTTGTGGAGTCTACACAGGAGACGGTAACCGGCACAGTGAAGCTGAAGCTCTATAAGGGAAACTGCATCGTCGCGGGCAGCAAATCGGAGTATTCCCTCTACAGTGAGGACTTTGCTACCTTTGATCGTGACGAGGTATATGACCACAAAGATGCCGAAGGGTTCATCAATCTCTTTGGGCTGCCGCTTAAAGTACGGGCCATGCTGCTTGGGGACAAAGCGGTGGAAGAATAAGTTTGATCCGGCTTCGCAGGATAGTTTGCGAAGCCGTTTTACTACTGTGATGGCGCTTTTATCATAAACTTTAGGAGGGTTCCATATTGGAAAAACAAAAGCTTTGGGGCGGCCGCTTTTCTAAGGCGACCGACAGTCTGGTTGACGATTTTAATTCCTCCATCCGGTTCGACAGCAGGATGTACCGACAGGATATCAAGGGCAGCATCGCGCACGCCAAAATGCTGGGAAGATGCGGCATCATCCCGCAAGAGGACGCCGATTTGATTGTGAAAACACTCTTTGAAATACTGGAGGATATCGAACAGGGTAAGGTGGAATTTTCGATTGACGCCGAGGATATCCATATGAACATTGAGACCATTTTGATCTCCCGTATCGGGGAGACGGGGAAAAGGCTGCATACCGGGCGGAGCAGGAATGATCAGGTCGCGCTTGACCTGCGCATGTACTGCAAGGACGAGATCACCAACCTGTGTGCAGTGATAAAAGATTTGTTAACCGTTTTGCTGACGCTTGCCGAAGATCATAAAAACGTTATTATGCCGGGTTATACCCATATGCAAAAGGCGCAGCCAATCTACTTTTCCCATCATATGTTGGCCTATTTTGAGATGTTCCGTCGTGATTATGACCGGCTGCTTGACTGTTACAGGCGGACAAATGTGATGCCGCTGGGTTCCGGCGCGCTGGCGGGCACCACCTACCCGCTTAACCGGGATTTTGTAGCGGATGAATTGGGCTTTGACCAGATTACCGCAAACAGCCTCGACGGCGTATCCGACCGTGATTTTGCCTTGGAACTGGCG